>NZ_JAAHHU010000047.1:0-43974 GCF_010672095.1 Moorena sp. SIO3I6
GCAACTCCTCAGTTTGATAACTGATACAATTGTTTCAACTGTAACTCCCAAACCAACTACGAACAAAGGATCTTTTCCACATCTGCTCATCCTTTTGTAAACAAATATTAATTTCGCCAGCCGTATCTTTTTAAGGGGGATTTAGGGGGATCTCCGAGGCAAGAAAACACGCCCTACTCCCTACTCCCTACTCCCTGCTCCCTGCTCCCTGCTCCCTGCTCCCTACTCCCTACTCCCTTTGCTATATCCTATAAACTATACTTAAATTCTCAATTCTTCCCTTGTCACCAATCCTAGACCTTCGTAATCTAGAAACACGCTTTTTCACCCCAGCTGGTACTGTCCATGCTGTCAATGGTATTTCCTTCCAGGTCAATCAAGGGGAAACCCTAGGGATTGTTGGTGAATCCGGTTCTGGTAAAAGTATCACCGCCCTGTCGATTATGGGACTAATCCCCTCACCTCCTGGAAAGATTACCAATGGTGAAGTCATTTTTGAAGGGCGTGACCTCCAAAAGCTTAGTGAGGGGGAAATGCGGAAAATCCGGGGTAACCGTATCGCGATGATTTTTCAAGACCCCATGACTTCCCTTAACCCAGTACTAAAGGTAGAAAGGCAAATTACAGAAGCCCTACGGTTACACCAAGGGATGACCCGAGAGCAAGGAAGATCTAGGGCGATTGAACTCTTAGAATTAGTCGGAATTCCTGGTGCAGCGGAACGGATTAGTAACTATCCCCACCAATTTTCTGGAGGGATGCGCCAGCGAGTCATGATTGCCATGGG
The DNA here is from genome assembly GCF_010672095.1 of Moorena sp. SIO3I6. Taxonomy (NCBI): domain Bacteria; kingdom Bacillati; phylum Cyanobacteriota; class Cyanophyceae; order Coleofasciculales; family Coleofasciculaceae; genus Moorena; species Moorena sp. SIO3I6. The sequence goes on from NZ_JAAHHU010000047.1 coordinate 788, forward strand.
ATTAGCCTGTAATCCCCAGTTGCTGATTGCCGATGAACCTACCACTGCTTTGGATGTGACCATCCAAGCTCAAATTGTAGAATTAGTCAAGAAACTGCGCCAAGAAATTGGCATGGCCGTGATTTGGATTACCCATGATTTGGCGCTATTGGCGGGATTAGCGGATCGGATTTTAGTGATGTATGCCGGTCAAGTAGTAGAACAAGCATCGGTGATGGAAATCTATAAAAATCCTCGCCATCCCTATACTATTGGTTTACTCGATAGTATTCCCCGTCTGGATGAACAGCGCCAAGAGCGTTTGCAGACCATTGAAGGGTTACCACCAGATTTAACCAATTATCCCCAAGGTTGTCCCTTTGCGGCTCGTTGTCCTTTCGTGATTGATAAATGTTGGCAGAACGATCCCACCTTGGAATTAGTAAGTGTTGACCATGAAGTGGCTTGTTGGTTGAAGCCAGAGTTGAATCGAGGCGTTGTTAATTGAGAATTAACAAACAACAAGAATTATTCTACCCAAAGCCAGTCTAGGATTCCTCTTCGTCTTGGTTTTCGATTTGGTCTTCTATGAATTCCCCCAGGTAAAGCTTGACGAATTCAGCAGCAGCGGAGGGATTGATACTCTGGAGTGCTTTAGCAATATCCGCAATGGTTTCCCCGCTAGGATCAGTTTGCTCATGAAACCAGCGAAATACCACCGATGGTCTAACTCCCAGTGTTACGGCCAATTTGTTTTGGCTGATGCCGTGGGTTGCTAAGGTTTGTTTGAGCGCTTTTCCTACTTTTCCCATGACCTCGATCGTGTCAAAAGATCATGAGCTAGTAAATCTTTACAGATCTGCGAATATCCGATAGCCTTTTAATATTCGCAGATCTGCGAATATATTTGTTAACTAAAATTTGGGACAAGCCAAATGCTCAAGAGTTTTCTAGGTGATTCTAGCCAAGACACCTCAGCATCGATTAAGCTTCAAGCCTCTAGGGAGCCAGTTTCTGGCAGAGAATATGTCAAAGTTATAGTGATTGGTTCACTCAAAGGGGTAAAAAAAATAATTCACGCCCTATATATCAGAGGATTTGCTGAGGTAACGGAGTGGACTCAGCCGGTGCCAACTGGTAATCCTGGTGAGGTGATGAGAGTTTTGAGGCGATTGGTTTTTGTTGATTGAGGGTTTGCTTTGCGATCGCTTTTCCCTTTCCCTCCCCCCATACCCCCCAAAACAGCGGGGGGCTTATACCATTTATTTAGCGATGCAGTGCGATCGCAATCTTGTAGGGTGCGTGAACGAGGCTTTTGAGATCACTAATCCATGTCAGCCATGCAAAGCGCGAGTGGGGGGAACCCCCGTGAGGCCACTGCATCGCTTATAAAAACTCCACCTTTCCTGCGATTTCTTCAGCCTCAAGCACCTCCCAAATCAAAATTAATCCCTGCAAAATTTCACCGATGGAGCGACGTCCCTTCACACAATAAACAACTCCGCAATGTTCAAAGCCAGAATTGTGTAATTTCAAAAAATCACTATCCTGAGTAAACATCACTCGCCCCTGGCTGTAAGCAAATCTTAATTGCTCCTCATCCGAAGAGGAAATTAATCCTGCATCGCTAGTGGTCGTAACGTCAATCTTTCTCCGCCTTAACCCGTCAGCGATGGCCTTGTTGACATTCTCATCTAAGTGAAACCGAATTGTCTGAGGCATCTTACTGCTTTAACTTTTGCTGAACCAAAGACGGTGTTTTTTCTTGCATATCACGGGCAAATTCTTCATCCTCACGAATCTGTTGCCTGATTTCCTCAAAATGGTCATGATAATAGGCTAAAGCAGCATAGACATCTGCTAAGGTAATGGTTGGGTATTGTGAAACAATTTCATCCGGCGACAATCCTATTCTTTCGTGCCAAATGACAATATCCTCAACCCGAATACGATGACCGGCAATGCGAGGTTTGCCACCACAAACCCCCGGTGTAATTTCAATATGCTTTGATATGACACTACTCATGTTGTCTCCTATTTATACACTGGTTTTACCATTATATAGCATTTTTCGCAGTTATGAGGTACACTTTTCAACCTCAAAGTCCCCCTTTTTAAGGGGGATTTAGGGGGATACATTTGTCCATCATGACTACGATAATTGCTATATATCTAACAATAATATCTAAATTAGACTAGAGCAAAAAATATGGTTAGCAGTTAAACTAAGATTCGGAAAGACTTTGGAAACAAGACCATCATCATTTCGGAATAATTGTTTTTTATACTCATCATCTACCAAAGTGCAAATTGTAATTGTTGGTTGTTTAGGTTTACCAATATAATCTCTACCACCAATGCCCAGATAATCGACAATCCAGTATTCAGGAACACCTAGTATGGCATAATCTTCAACTTTACGAGCATAATCGTTCTGCCAATTGGTGCTAACAACTTCAACAACAAGCTTGATTGAGGTTCCCAACGTAATCACAGGCTCTTTTTGCCATAAAGGTTCATTTACGAGCCGAGTTCTATCTAATACAATCACATCAGGACGAAAAGCTGTTTGAGTTCCTAAAATTTTGATCAGACATCGGTAGGGAATAACATAATCTGGGTATCCTCGGTCAATTTCGACATTTAACTTCCGTCCCACAAACCCTGCTACTTCCTCATGTGGTCCCGTAGGTTCCATGTCAATTAGTTCCCCATCGATTAGTTCATAGCCTTCTTTGTCACCATACTGGGTAATAAACTGATCAACAGTTATAAACGTTGGTAAAGCTTGAAGCATTACAATCGCACTCCTTATCAGGATAAAATCATGCTGGCAGTGGTAAGCTGCTATTATGATTAATGATTAAATTATAACTGTCAATCGTGGTGGATAAAATATATATAGCGTTTATTGCATTTACCAGGTACGCTTATCAACCTCAAAGTACCCCTTTGTAAGGGGGACCAACGGGGGATACCTTTGTCCCTCATGGGATAGATAATTGCTATAATGAAGAAAACTAAGTTTACCTAAAATAAAAAGCATCATGACAAAAACTACCTTTTCAGAAATATTAGAAGCAGCGGATGAACTTCCCTTAGAGGATCAAGAAAATCTAATTAGTATTTTAATAAATCGTCTTCGCTCTCGGCGAAGAGCCGAGAGAATTAGAGATGTTAAAGAAGCTCAACAAGAGTTTGCCGAAGGAAAATGTCAACCCGTTACTCCTGAACAGCTGATGGAGGAAATTCTCTCGTGACGTTTGTATTACTACGTTCCAGTGCCTTTGTTCGGGAGGCGAAAAAACTTGTCAAAAAACAACCCCAAACCGCTCAAAACCTTCAAAACACGCTAAAATTATTATGTATAGAACCATTTGATCCTCGATTACGAACCCATAAATTAAAAGGCAATCTTCAAGATTCTTGGGCTTGTAGTGTTGGATATGACTTAAGAATTATTTTTAAATTTGTTAAACATGAAAAAATACAAGCAATTCTTTTAGAATCAATTGGCACTCATGATGAAGTTTATTAGCGACAGCCCATAGGTTGAGTGGATCGTTTTTCTGTTTTGACCCATAACCAAAGGGGGCTAAGTTGAGAACTGCTATACACTCAAAGCCTCCTCTGGCTTCCCAAAAAAATGGAATCAAGTAATAGTTGGGTCAGTTACCAATTACCGATTACCCTCAACTCATCTTGGCTAAAGATGCCCCTAACCACCCAGAAAAATTCTGCTGCTGGACATTGGTAGGATTTTTAACTGGCATCACTTGGTAACGACTGGGTTGAGATTTCCCTAATGTAATCGGTAGAGTGACCAATTGATCCTGATGGAATACACTAAGCTCGATAACATCACCAGCTTCGTAATCTTTTAAGCGATCGCATAATTGCTCCCCATTGACTCGCAACCCATCAATAGCCAGTAACTGATCACCAGCATCCACTCCTGCCACTGCCGCAGGAGAATCCATCTCCACAAACTGGATCCAGTCCTGACCATTCTCGGTCTTCACCTTCACCCCCAAGTAAGGCACAGATTCTTCATCCACAGCCACCACTTGTAAGCCAAAGGGTTTGAGATACTGATTGAAGGGCAATTCCCCAGTACCCTCAATAGTCTTCGAGAAGAAATTACTTAAATCTAGCTCTGCTACCGATTCTATTACCTCTTTTAGTTGTTGGGGAGTAAAGCCAATTTCCTGTTTACCAAACTGCTCCCACATCTTCCTGATCACATCATCAAAGGATCGCTGGTTTCCATGGCGCTCCCGGATTAACAAATCCAGCAATAACGACACCATTTCCCCTTTCAAATAATAGGAAATTTGGTTATTATCACTATTCGCATCCCGTCGATAAAGCTTAATCCAGGCATCAAAACTCGACTCACTCAGGGGCTGCACCTTACGTCCTGGTGTAGTTAAAAACCGGGTAATTTCTTTACTCAAATTTTCTAACAACGTCTTAGCATCATAGATACCAGCCCGTTGGGGAATTAATAAGTCATAGTAACTGGTTGTTCCTTCACAAAACCACAACGATGTCGTATAATTTTCCTGTTCATAGTCAAAGGTTTCTAGGGCTAATGGTCGAATCCGCTTAACATTCCACAAGTGAAAGAACTCATGAGCCACCAGTTGCAGGAAGCGATTGTACTTATCCTTTGCCCGAAAACCAAAGCGTGAGTAAATTAACGAACAACTATCCTTATGTTCCAGTCCCCCAAAGCCACTACCAGTTAGATACAGCAAGAACAAATAGTGATCATAAGGTAAACCCCCAAACAGCTCAGCTTCTACCTTGATAATCTTTGTAGTATCCTCAATAATCCGCTTTGGGTCAGCATTCCCCTCTCCCCAAATTGCCAATTTATGGGGTTTTCCCAAAACCTCAAACTCATAGAGCTTATGATCACCAATTTCAAACGGACTATCGACTAAGGTATCAAAATCCGTTGCGTTGAAGGTATTATATTTTCCTGACACTCGCGGTAAGGGTGTGGTCACCCGCCAATCGGGATTAGGTGGCGCGATAGTAACCTGGCAAGGGTATTGTTCAAATCCTGGGATGAACAAGAACAGAGCAGCACCATTAAAATAACCGTGGCTAGCATCTAAGTGATTAGTCCGTACCGTTAATTCATTAGCAAAGATACGATAACGCACAGTGATAGCCGACCCATCACCAGTTTCCACTAGCCAATGATTCTTGGCCAGTTTCCGCCACGGTAAAGACTGGCTAGGATTACCCGTATCCGCAGAGAAATCTTGTAAATGTCGAGCATACTCCCGCACTAAGTAAGAGCCTGGAGTCCAAACTGGCATCTTTAAATCTAACAAAGGGGCTTCCCAGCCTTCCACTTGCAGCGTTACCTCAAACAGATGGGATTGAGGCTGAGGCATAGCGACATGGTAGTGAATAGCTAAGGTACTAGTGGCTGCGCTGCTCCGAAAAATAGTTCTTGCTTCAGTCATTACTCAAGGTTAGGGATTACCATTTAGCTCTTAGGGTAGCAATCCTCTGAGGACTCGACCTGTCAAAAAAAATTGATAATTAACTTGGGTCATGTCCATGTCTCCCGACCCTTACCACAGCGGTAGAGAGAGACTGATGACATCCCCCAAGCGCCCACCACTAGTTAAACCCAAAGCCCCAGCGCTGATTTTATGGATTTACAGATTATCGAACGAGATGGTAGACGATATCTTCCTAGCGAGCAGTTGTCGATGACCGAATGGCCCACCACCTCAAGACTTCTACCAACCCTTCCTCTCAAAGTAGATGACCTGTTTTTAATCACAGATACCCTAGGGAATATTTCGGGGAACTTAGAAAACGAAACTAATAGCACAACCGGGTTATTTTGTCAAGATACCCGCTTTCTCTCTCGCTTAGAGTTACAAATAGAAGGGCAACTCCCCATTCCCCTGAGTAGCACTGCTGAAGAAGGATTTGCCCTATCGGTCATGTGTTGTAATCCCCGCTCACCTAATCTTCCCCCAAAAACCCTAGGCATTCAGCGGCAGCTAGCCCTCCATGGTGGCTTATGGGAAGAAATTGTAATCACCAATTACGACACTCAACCCCTTAGCTTCACCGTCAGCCTCAGTTTCGATGCCGATTTTAAAGACTGGTTTGAAGTTCGGGGTCATCAGCGACAGCAACGGGGAACTCTGCTGCGTTCATTACCGCCTGATATCGATTTAGATACCCTGCTAACCCTAACTGAGTTCAACACCAATACCATTAACCTAGCTTACCAGGGACTCGATAACTCCCTGATTGAATCTCAGATCTACTTTATGCACCGTCTCCCAGACACCTACAAAGGAGACACAGCGGTTTGGGAATTGTGCCTCAAGCCTGGGGCTACTGAAACTTTAGGCTATCGACTGGAACTGGTCACCCACAAAGCGCGAATCACTAGAGCTAAAATTCCAGCCACCCTTGAACAAGCTAAGACCGCTAACTTACTCCAAAACCAGGAATGGTATAAACAGGTAACTCACATTAGCTCAGATAATGAAACCGTTAACCAAGTGATTTCTCGGGCAATACGAGACATCTTTTTACTAAGGCAGACTATTAATGGCTGCACAGTTCTTTCCGCAGGAGTACCTCGGTTTTCCACCTTGTTTGGACGAGATTCCTTAATTGCTGCCTCACAAACCTTAATTCTTGACCCTACCATTGCTAAAGGTACTCTGGAAATTTTAGCCCACTACCAAGGCCAAGAGGATAACCCATGGCGGGATGAGCAACCGGGTAAGATTTTGCATGAACTACGGGTTGGGGAATTGGCTCGCTGTCGGGAAATTCCTCACACTCCCTACTACGGTACAGTTGATGCTACCCCACTGTGGCTGATGCTCTATGCCGATTACTATGCTTGGACCAATGACACAACTACCCGAGACAAGCTCTGGCCCAATGCTTTGGCTGCCATGGATTGGATTGATCGTCAATCTCAGCAAAACGGCTATCTCTGTTATCAGCGCCAGTCCAAAAAGGGTTTGCGTAATCAAGGCTGGAAGGATTCCGGTGATTCCATGGTCACTCGTGATGGTACCCTAGCAACGGGAGCGATCGCATTATGCGAAGTCCAAGCTTATGTCTATGGCGCTAAAGTTAGGCTAAGCCATCTGGCCAGGATCAAGGGGCGAATTGATTTAGCCGAGCGTTGGGAAAACCAAGCCCAGGAACTCAAGCAACGCTTCAATCAGGATTTTTGGCTAGACGACCTAGACTTCTGTGCCTTAGCACTAGATGGAGAAGGAAAACTCGTAGATAGCATAACCTCCAATCCTGGTCATTGCTTGTCATTGGGTATTTTTACTCCAGAAAAAGCAGCTAGTGTAGCAAAGCGGCTGTTAGCACCAGATATGTTCAATGGTTGGGGGATTCGTACCCTCAGTAATCAATCCGCTGCTTACAACCCGATCAGCTATCACGTCGGATCCGTTTGGCCCCACGAAAATTCCTTGATTGCGTTAGGATTGCGATCGCTAAATCAAGTCGATCAAGCCTTAGAAATTGCCAAAGGCATGATTGACATGACAGTTGAGCAACCCTACTATCGTCCTCCAGAACTATTCTCTGGTTACCAGCGCACTCCCAACAGCTCTCCGGTCAAGTATCCAGGAGCCTGTCCTCTCCAAGCCTGGGCAACTGGCAGTATTTTCCAACTGCTGCAAATGATGGTGAATTTGCGACCGGATGCTTCAGGAAACAATTTACATATTTTCAAACCAACTTTACCAAATTTTATCAATCAACTCTTAGTTCGTAACTTGCGGATTGGCTCAACGGTGCTAGACTTGCAATTGGAACGAGCTGACACAACCACCACCTGTAAAGTGGTCAAAAATTCCGGTAACCTCACGGTTGTGATCGAAAGCTCATCCAGTTAATAGCAAAGGGAAAAGACAAAGCATAGCGCTATAAATTTGTCCGATTTGACAAAGGTAAGGCTTTCATAGAATTGACCCTTACCACTGAGCGCTGATCTCCCACGCACTTCCTTTATACTTGCTGAGTGCCGATGATCGGCAAGCTGTCTTGACCATTAGTGCGTGGGAGTTGAAACCTATTGTTCAGGGTGTTTAAGTGTAGGTGGGGTATCGGCAGGTGCAACCTGTGGCGAATTTAATTCTTCATGGGTCAAGCACACCTAGCAAAATTATTTTAATCATAATTAAAAGCTTAATTGTTTCCATGTATTTTCCAACTGCCTTGTCGATCTAGGGGAATCATGTAAATATGGCGGTTGCTTACTTAAAGCTTGGCACACCCCGCCCTAATTCAAATCACGATAGTGGGGTAAGCGATTGCCCCACTGCCAGAAGATCCCAAGGAGTGAGCCAATCTCCGACGACAATCCTACTCCCTGCTAGCCAAGGGCTAGAGCGGGAGTAGGTTACAGACCCACCATGGACAAGACACGCTAAGTTACTATGTCTAGTTTGTTACGAGCTGTTCTCCAAAGTAACGAGAAAGCTGATTTGCGTCAGTTTATCAGCCAACTGCGATCTGAACAAGAGCAGTACTTTCTAAGGAATCAGATTCTGCAAGCGTTTGATAATTACTGCACTACTCATGACAAGCCTGCTTACTTTAAAAGAACTTCCTCTATCGCCGAACTACTGAACTATACCCACGAAATTATTCTGGAAGAGAAAAACCTTTGGCTTCTCCTGCGGACAAGGGTTGCTTCTCAAGAAATCTATCGGCTGGCAGCGGATTTGACCAGTTTTGAACCAATGCCAGTGGAGGAGTTACTAAGCTTACGCGATCGCTGGGTTAAGCGCTACTTCCCAGAAAAAGGGGGTCTGCTAGAAATTGATGTTGGTCCGTTTTACAAAAATACTCCTACAATTCGTGACCCGAGAAAGATTGGCAATGGGCTGGAGTTTCTTAACCGTTACCTATCTAGCCAATTATTTGCTGACTCTGAGCAGTGGCTAGAGGAGCTGTTGAAAAACTTACAAGCGCACCACTACGACCACACACCATTACTGCTCAACAACCGGATTGACTCAACTACCCAACTCTTTGAAAAGGTTAAGCAAGCACTAACATTAGTGGGAGAGCTACCAGCTCACACCCCCTATGAAAAGTTTCGCTTCGAGCTTCAAGTTCTCGGTTTTGAAGCAGGTTGGGGTAACACTGCTGGTCGGGTGCGCGAAACCCTAGAACTCCTCGAGCGGTTAATGGACGCTCCTGATCATGCAGTACTCGAAGCCTTTATTTCTCGTATTCCCCTGATATTTCGGGTTGTTCTGGTTTCCGTTCATGGCTGGGTTGGCCAAGAAGGAGTCTTGGGTCTTCCCGAAACCGCTGGTCAAGTGGCATACGTCATCGACCAAGCCAGTAGCCTGGAACAAACAATCCAAAACAATATTAAACTCTCAGGTCTTGACGTTCTTGGTGTCGAACCAAAGGTGATCGTTCTGACTCGCCTAATTCCCAACTGTGAAGGTACCCAGTGCAATCTACGCCTAGAAAAAATCCAAGGCACCAGCAACGGTTGGATTTTGCGGGTTCCTTTCGAGGAATTTAACCCAAACGTCACCGACAACTGGATTTCCAAATTTGAGATCTGGCCCTATCTCGAATCCTTTGCCTTAGATTCAGAAAAAGCCCTGCTAGAAGAATTCCAGGGTCGTCCAGACTTAATTATCGGAAACTATTCCGATGGGAGTTTAGTTGCGTTTCTGCTAGCTCGACGCCTAAACGCTATCCATGGCAGTATTGCTCACACCATGGAAAAGCCTAAATATCTGTTTAGTGACCTCTACTGGAAAGACTTTGAGTCCCAATATAACTTCTCCATACAATTCACCGCTGATTTAATTGCGATGAATTCAGCAGATTTCATTCTGACCAGTACCTATGAGGAGCTTGTGGGAACACCAAACAGTGTAGGCTACTACGAGTCTTACAAGTCTTTCAGTATGCCTGAACTTTATCATGTGGTGAATGGGATTGAGTTATTCAGCCCCAAATTTAATGTGGTACCACCAGGGGTCAACGAAAACATTTTCTTTCCCTACACTCAGACATCAGACCGGATTGCCGACGACAGTGAACGGGTTAAAGACTTGCTGTTGACCAAGGAAGACCCCGAAATTATCGGCTATCTCAACAGTCCTAACCAGCGCCCGATTCTCAGCATTGCGCCCCTAAACTCAATCAAGAATCTGAGTGGCTTAGTGGAATGCTTTGCCACTTCAAAAGAACTTCAGGAACAGTGCAACCTAATTTTAATCACTAGCCATGTCAGGGTTGAGGACGCCACTGATCCAGAAGAGAAAGGGGAAATTGAGAAGCTCAACCAGCTAATTGAGCAATACCATCTTCACGGCAAAATTCGATGGATCGGACTACGTCTGACCACCCCCGATATCGGCGAATCCTACCGAGTGATTGCTGATTTGGGGGGAATTTTAGTCCATCCTGCTCGCTTTGAAGCCTTTGGTCTCACCGTTTTAGAAGCCATGGTCTCCGGTTTACCAACATTTGCTACTCAATTTGGTGGACCATCAGAGATTATTCAAAACGGCGATAATGGGTTTCTCATTAACCCCACAGACTTGCAAGGGACTGCCGAAAAAATTCAGCAATTTATTTCAAAGTGCGAACACACCCCTGACTACTGGCAGAAAATTTCTCACGCAGGTATTAAGCGAGTTCGGGATAAATACAATTGGCAGTTGCATACCAAGCAGCTGCTCTCACTCGCAAAAATTTACGGATTCTGGAGCGAAACCTCTAAAGAAAGCCGAGAAGCTTTGCTGCGCTACCTAGAAGCTTTGTTCTATCTGATTTACAAACCCAGAGCGGCAAAGTTACTAGCCGAGCATAGCTCGCGTTAATCAGAGATTATGGGCTATAAAAAAGTGAGGAGGGAGAGCTGAAAGGATCACAACTGAATCGTTCCCCTGACTGTTTCTAAAGTAATGCTTAAAACCATTCAAATTATACTGATTTTAAGCTAATAAGAACTCACTCTTAGTTAATTCCCTGGTAGTTTCCGGTTAATCGGGAATTTCCTAGCTAAGATGCACCGCGATGGACATTAGTCCGCTGGTTGTAATGGTTACGACACCTACGAATGACCGCCAGCTCGTAGCCCTTTCCCTAGTAGTTAATGTGAGGGAAAAATGTGCTGCTAGCCCCACAAGCCTTTACAACATTGCCGTTCGCGGGAGTGGAACGAAGTCCGACAAACGTTACTCCTAATCGGAGTTGTAGAAAACTCATGGAACGATGGAGGCTGATTCTAGAAATTACTAGTTATAGAAATTACTAGTTATTAAGCTTCATATCGTTAACTGACCTAAACTCATCCTCCGATGTTGGCTACCAACAGCTAACCAAAGATTTGTTCATGGGTCAGTTAATGCGGAAATCGCAAATTATTAGTGAATTCACTAATTATGGGCAATCTGCCTGAGCCAATAACTATTTCAATTAATTGCTAGTAGCCTTCCCTTGACAGCAGGGGTTTAGATTGTTGGGTATGGGGTATGGGTAAAATCTGGTGTTAGTGATCCGAGTTTCAAGGGTGGCGTTGTGCCATCTTCTGTTCACACCCCCATCACCCCTCTCTCCTACTCCCTAAACCCTACACCCTATACCCCACAAGCGAAGGGAAGCGTTTGACCTCACTCAAGGAACCACCCACCACAGCAACACTAACGACTAACTATGGATGCCAAAGTATCGTCCCCATCTAGCTCTAACCACATCTACAGCGACTGGACAGTAACTGAGACCAAGTTTGATCCGACTCAATTGCACTACAAGGAAACCGTTTTTACCATTGGCAATGGTTACCTCAGTACCCGAGGTAGCTTTGAGGAAGGGTATCACGCTGCATGGCCAATGACATTGATTAATGGTGTCTACGACGATGTGCCAGTTGTCTATACTGAACTGGCTAATTGTCCTGATTGGCTACCTATAGTGATAGTTGTAGAAGGTGAACGCTTTCGTCTTGATCAAGGCGAGATCTTGCACTACGAACGTCAACTTGACCTGCATCGAGGCAAGCTAACTCGTGATGTGCGTTGGCGTACTCCTGGTGGTAAGACTATCGATATCCATATCGAGCGTTTTGCCAGTATGGCTGATGACCATGTATTAGCCCTTCGCTGTCAAATCACTCCGGTGGATTTCGATGGGGCAATCGAAATTCAAGCCAGCATCAATGGTTACCCAGATAACCAAGGGGTGCTCCACTGGGAATGGTTGAAACAGGGTCAGATTTCAACTGGAACTAACCAGACATCCGAAGGAAGTATCTGGTTACACGTTCGCACCCGTCATACTGCGATCGAACTGGGTATGGCTTCGAGAGTCAGTGTAAGTGGTGTTGATGATGCCCAAATACAGCTCAAGGGCTGTGAAGGTCACCCCACCTTAGCCACTACCTTACAAGTGCGCTCAGGACAGCTGGTGACCCTGGATAAAGTAATTAGTGTGTTCACATCCCGGGACACCGAAACCCCAGAAAAGGTAGCCCAGGAACACCTGGTCAACCAACCGGATTATCTCACCCTATTCTCTCGACATGAGGCAGCTTGGGATAAGATTTGGCAAGATAGCGATGTTGTCATTGAAGGGGACCTCAACGCTCAGATTGCTATACGCTACAATTTGTTCCAACTGTTCATTTGTGCTCCCCGTCATGATGACCGGGTGAATATTCCCGCTAAAACCCTTTCTGGTTTTGGCTATCGGGGTCACGTTTTCTGGGACACAGAAATTTTTATGCTGCCCCTGATGATATTAACTCAGCCCCAGATTGCCAGGAATTTGCTGACCTACCGTTACCATACTTTACCTGGGGCAAGGCGTAAAGCTAAGCTTCAGGGCTATCCGGGAGCCGTTTACGCCTGGGAAAGTGCTGACACCGGTGACGAAGTAACCCCTCGCTGGGTTCTCTCCGCTGAGAAGGATGGAGACCCAATCCGAATTTGGTGTGGCGATCGCGAACTCCACATCACTACTGATGTAGTCTATGGTATCTGGAAATATTGGCAAGCTACCGGTGATGATGACTGGGTGGTACGTTACGGTGCTGAAATTATCCTAGATACAGCGGTATTCTGGGGAACTCGGGTTGAGTGGAATGGTAAACGGGAGCGCTATGAACTCCGGGATGTGATTGGTCCGGACGAATACCACGAAGGGGTAGACAACAATGCCTTCACCAACCGCATGGTTCAATGGCACCTAGAGACTGCTCAGTTTGTCCTAGACTGGTTACGCCGGGAACATCCACAGAAAGCTAAAGAACTGGAAGAAACACTGGAGCTAACTCCAAGCCGAGTTAGTCTGTGGTCTGAAATTATCCGTCGGATGTGGATACCCTATGACCATGAAAGGAACTTAATCGAACAGTGTGAGGGGTTCTTCCAAATTGAAGACATCAACCTGGAAGATTACGAGCCACGTACCCGTTCCATGCAGGCTATCCTTGGCATTGAGGGAGCAACTAAAAAGCAAGTACTCAAGCAGCCAGATGTCTTGATGTTGCTATACCTGATGCGGGAGCAGTACGGCGTAACCTCTAACCCAGACAAATATCGGGAAATTTTGCAACGAAGTTGGGACTACTATTCTCCTCGCACCGATCACACCTATGGTTCGTCCCTCGGTCCTGCGGTTCACGCCATCCTCGCCTGTGAATTAGGAAAGACCGAGGAAGCTTATGTACACTTTATGCGGGCAGCGATGGTAGACCTAGAAAATGTGCGGCGTAACGCTCATGAAGGAATTCATGCTGCTTCCGGTGGTGGTCTATGGCAAGCTATAATCTTTGGATGTGCTGGGATCAAGTTCACAGACAACGGACCGGTTGCTACTCCCCACTTCCTACCGGGCTGGACACGTCTGAAGTTTAAGCTGCAATGGCGTGGACAGAAGTACGAGTTTGATCTAAATCCAGAAACCAGTACTCAAACAGCCCAATCTGGGGCTACCATCTCCTCAAGTTCTCGACCCCCCGGCTCTCCAGCTCAAATCCAGGGTGTGATTTTTGACTTAGATGGCGTAATCACTGATACCGCAGAATATCATTACCAAGCTTGGCAAAAACTAGCTGATGAAGAGGGTATTCCCTTTAATCGCGAGGCCAACGAAGCACTGCGGGGTCTTTCACGTCGAGAGTCCCTGATGGAACTTTTGAACGGTCGCTCAGCCACAGAAGAGCAACTCCAAGAGATGATGGATCGCAAAAATAAGTACTATCTGGAATTGATCAAGAACATCTCTAAGGCTGACTTACTACCTGGAGCTCTAGAGTTACTGATTGAACTCAAGGAAGCTGGTATCAAAGTTGCCATTGGCTCCGGTAGCAAAAATGCCAAGGAAGTTATGGAACGATTGGGTATTAGCGATCGCATTGATTCCATTTCTGATGGCTACAGTGTGACCCGCTCTAAGCCAGCACCAGATCTCTTCTTGCACGCAGCACAGCAGTTGGGATTGGAACCCGCTTATTGTGTAGTAGTAGAAGATGCCGGATCTGGTGTCGAAGCCGCTCTAGCTGCTGGTATGTGGGCTGTGGGACTTGGTCCGGTTGAACGAGTTGGAGCAGCCCACCTGGTGTTACCCAGTCTCGAAGGCATACACTGGAGCAACCTCCACAAACAATTGGCAGGGAATCGTTTAATTCCTTGTTAGGGTATTTGAGACTAAATATTTGGAACTAAATTGGCTGGGTGAAGTCTAATTCACCCAGCCATATTTTTTTTGTTACAGTCCTAAGTACCGAGTAGCGAGTGCTGAGTGTCAACTGGCAAGTCCTTGTATACACACACTCAGCTATGCTGTTCTAGCAGTTTCTGATAAGCCGCTTCATAGCCATCAACCATCTTGGGAACACTGAAGAACTCTTCGACATACTTACGGCATTCTTCGCGAGAGAGTTTAAGAGCCTCTGGAATGGCAGCGTTCATATCCTCAGGAGTGGCACAGATTATCCCAGTTTTCTTGTCGGCCACCACCTCCGGTACAGAGCCAAATCTCGTGGCAATCACTGGAGTCCCAACACACATCGACTCAATCATCACCAAACCAAAAGGTTCAGGCCAGGTAATCGGAAATAGGGTCAAGCTGGCTTTGGATATTAATTCCACCTTCTGTTCATGAGTCACTTCACCCAAGAATTGAATTTGTTCACCGTCAATTTGAGGAGCAACTTCTTCTTCGAAGAACTTCCGGTCAACTGTATCAACCTTGCCTGCCATTTTCAACCGCCACCCAGTTTCACGGGCAATTCTGATCGCATGATGAGGTCCTTTCTCTTGTGACAAACGACCCAAAAATGCCAAGTAGGGGGGGTCAGCTGCTTCAGGATTGAACGGATAATCGTCAATCTGAACACCATTGTAAACGGTGGCAATGTAATTCATATCCGGTCCGGATGACCGCTGATGATTACTGATGCTAATATGGGGTATGTGGCGGTATCGCTCATAAATCTTGCTAATATTAGGGCCAAAGCGACCATGCATGGTAAAAACCACAGGGGTCTTAATCCTTTCCATAACCAAAAAGGCTATTGGTCCTAAGTGAAGGTGAATTAAGTCAAACTGATCAGCGACCTCGCAAATTTGAGTCAATTGCAGTAGCTCGTAAATTAGCGGTACCTCTACGGAGGGGTCAAGGCGCAAAGCCTGAGGAGCCACAGAGTCTAGTTTTGCCTTAGTGATCGAATCTCCAGAGGCAAATAGAGTGACATCGTGACCGCGACGAACTAATTCATCAGTGAGGTGGCTAACCACTAGTTCTATCCCACCATACCCTGGTGGGGGAACTCTCTCCCATAAGGGGGAAACTTGAGCTATCCGCATATTATAGTCCTCCAAAAATCTTCTAAATTAGCTTGATTGAGAGCTAACAAAACTTAAGATGGTGTATCTATCACAAATAAAAACTGATTCTGCTATCTTACAGAAAGTTTTTAGCTTTTGGGAAGAAGCTAGACGTAATCTATCTACATGCTCCGAGAGTAAGTCTCTACCATACAGGTGTAGATAGGTTAATTAATTTAAGTTTTATTTAACTTTATGAAGAAATATTAGCTTATATTAAGTAATCTATCAAGCTCGATATTGGTAAATTCAGCCAAATCTCCTAACCAAGGCCCACGCCTCCCTGATGGCGCAGGTAGCACCTAGAGCTAATCTTGCCTCATGAGCTACTTCGTCTGACAAGCTGAGTTAGCGGCTTGATATTCATCAAGCGCATAGTCTGCTGCTCCGGGTCAGTCTTAATCCAGCCCTTACTCTCCAGCTTTTCCATAATTTTGGTAGTATCCTCCACACTGATATCTGTGATATCAGCTAAGTCTTGATAGGAAATGTTATATATTTCTGTGCCTTTTTCAGTGATTTCACCGTAATTGTCTGCCAGACCAACTAGAGTATTGACTAAATTAACCGCTGGAGGCTGATAGCGATTTTGCAACCGAACATTGCTCTGACGTAACCGCCGCACCATCAGTTGTAACATGCGATGGTGCAACTGGGGATCTTTAAAGAGAGTTTGAATAAAGCGTTGCGCAGAAATGGTCAGTAGTCGCACGTTCGACATGGCAACGATATCGGTGGAGCGGGGAGATTCATCAAGAATTGCCATTTCACCAAAAAAGTCACCCCGACCCAAAATTGCCAGTGTGACATCGTTTTCACCGCGTAAGTGTCGCACTTTAACCCAGCCGGAGACAATAAAGTAAACAGCATTACCCCAAGCATCCTCCATGATGATAGCTCGGTCGGTCGGGTACTCATGCTCCACCGCAATGGATTCAAACCATTCTAAGGTTTCTGGGCTAGCTGTATTAAATAGTGGGAAAAGCTCACTATAAGCTGTAGTCTGCATTAGGGTTCTTTAAGCTGAGATTGAAGGTAATGATACGCAGTAGTGACGATCTGGGACTGCTTGGACACTTCCTAGCCTAGCAGTGAAGTGATAGTGGTTAACCACATTCTAATGAACCAACTCTAATGAACCAACAAGTAAATAAAGGTGAAGACTGATAATACTGTCAGCTGTGGACTGTTGAGTGTTATCGTTCACCAGTTACGTAGATAATTTAATTCCACCCTCCCCTACTAACCTGTCGCCCATTTAAATTTAATAGTTTAGTGCCTGAACCCCTTTGTTGGTACTGATGCGTGAAAATTAGATGGGAACTTAAATCTTTTAGATGGGAACTTAAATCTTTGATTGTAGCTTTGATTGTACTAGGAGAGTCTTTTTTTCCTAGAGTATGAACCTATTCACTACCAGAAGGTAGTTAGAGCATCCCGAATCTAAAACCCTCTATCAGTTAATTCTGCGACCCAAAAAAATTGACTACATTTAACACTAGCTATTCCCGTTGTTTTAACCCCAGGTTCAATTGGGAATTGCATCTCTATTAGCACCAGCCCATCTCAGACCATAATGAAATAGCCCTGGTATAACGGTTACTTTTTTTTTTCTATCCAGGTTTTAACGTACTTTTTGCCGTTTAATCCTTTTTTTCAAGGATGTTAACCCGTTAATTCAAATTTAAAATAAAGGGTAGTTTTAATTTAAAATTAACTAAAATGGCCAAAGTTTTGAGGAACTTACTGTATTTTTAAATCCTGACTAACCGGATTTTTTGAACTTGTAGATCATAATCTAAATTACAAACACCAGTTCTCAGGGATTTAATAGTCGTCAATTATTTCTTAGTTTTTGTTTTTATAATGGTATCGACCTTACCATTATTCTTTCAATATATCCTTATATCTTCTCTGAGAGAAGATATAAGGATAAAAAATTGTGTCTTGGCTTACCCTTACTAACTATGGATAGAGTAGCATGGTAATGCCCTCCACCACTTCTTGTTAAAGAAGCTGACGGCGAATAAAGTCAGCGCCTTGAGTTTAATAACTGCGGCTCTATTGACAAACAGTTTCCCTGGTTCGAATCTGCCTATTGTGAGCTTGGGCAATTCTCTGTTTCCGATTTTGGGCAATGGCTTTGACTAGTCTAAAAGGATTAATACCGTGTTCGTTAGCATAGCGTAAGATATCTTGCAGCTCTTCTTCGGTAAAATTAACAGTTGGCTGAGAGTGGGTAGATGGCTGATTTTTGCTATTTTGAGTCATAATCCTGGTTTGCCAATAGGTTGAAAGTTGTAGATGTATCCCTGACTTGCCATAACAGTTGCTTGAAAGATTTTGAGCTGAGGTTGTCAGATGGCTGATCATGGGCAGCTATACCCATTGAGCGGTCAGCTTACGGGCTACTTTCCTGGGTAAACAGCTATTAGCTCGCTCTTCTGTACGGAGATCAGAGCTTAAGTTCAATAGCTAAACCAAAAGCTAAGTTTATACCCAAAGGAAGTATAAGGGTGCAAATGCTCAAGCAATTTGAGATGATTGGTTTTAAGTTTCTAATACGGTTTCGATATTCCTTGATAGTTTGGCTTGGATTAGATCGTTTCCCATACTCAGCTGTTAATGATTAACCACTAACGACTAAACTAATGACTATAATCCTAACGAACGACGATGGGATAGATGCTCCCGGAATTAAAGCACTAGAGCAAGCGGTCAACGGTAACGGTAATTTTGTAATTATCGCTCCGAAGGAGCATCATTCAGGCTGTGGCCATCAGGTGACTACATATAAACCGATTCACGTCCAACGTCGGTCAGACTATGAGTATGCAGTCTCTAGTACCCCAGCGGATTGTACTCGCCTTGCAATATCACATATTATACCAGAGGTAAAGTGGGTTCTGTCAGGTATTAATGCTGGCGGTAACTTGGGGGTTGATGTCTACATTTCTGGTACAGTGGCGGCGGTTAGGGAAGCGGCGATACAGGGAATACCAGGTATTGCGATTTCCCACTGGATTAAAAAACCTTGGGTGATTAATTGGGAGGTGGCAAGTCGTTGGACAGCTAGGGTGTTGGCGGATTTGTTGAATCGTCCGATTGCTGCTGGTACTTACTGGAATGTGAATTTACCTCACTTGGAACCGGGGTCACCTGAGCCAGAGGTGGTATTTTGTGAACCGAGTACTCAACCGTTACCGACAAAGTATCGTGTGGAGGGGGATCACTACTATTATGAGGGGGAGTATGACAAACGCGATCGCGCTCCTGGTACTGATGTAGATGTGTGTTTTTCGGGTAATATTGCTGTGACTCAGTTGCGACTTTAAGGTATCAGGACTTACCCAAAACTGGGCACCAAACCCCCTTAGGTAGTAGGGTGCCCCTACTAGTAGAGTAAGTGCCCAAGTCCTGACCATGCTATGGGTGGTTTGGTTTAGAACCACGAAGGCACAAAGTCCGCCCAGAGGTAATTAATAAATCAGTGAATCAAAGTTTTTAGTAATTAGTGACCATGCGAATTTTAATCATGGGTGGTACCCGGTTTGTTGGGGTTTATTTAACCAAGGTTTTGGTGGAGATGGGTCATGAAGTGGTGCTGTTCAATCGGGGTAATAAGCCAGCGCCACTGCCAGGAGTCCAACAGATTCATGGCGATCGCAAGGATCCCAATCAGCTCAAGGAAATGTTATCGTCTCAAGAGTTTGATGGAATTTTCGATAATAATGGTCGGGAGTTGAGTGATACTCAACCGTTAGTGGAAATTTTTAAAGACCAGGTGCAGCATTTTGTGTATATGAGTTCGGCTGGAGTGTACTTGAAGTCAGATCAGTTACCCCATCTCGAAGGAGATCCAGTTGATCCCAATTCTCGCCACAAGGGTAAACATCATACTGAGGCTTACCTACAAGAACTTGGGGTGCCGTTTACAGGGATTCGTCCAACTTATATCTATGGTCCCCAAAATTATAATGATGTGGAGGCTTGGTTTTTTGACCGGATTGTTCGCGATCGCACTATTCCCATCCCTGGTAATGGCATGCACATTACTCAGTTAGGTCATTGTCAGGACTTGGCGAGGGCAATGGCAGCAGTATTGGGGAATAAGGAAGCGATTGGTAAAATTTACAATGTGTCCGGGGAACGCTATGTCACCTTTGATGGTTTAGCACGAACCTGTGCTATGGCCTGTGGTAAGTCGGCTGATGAGGTCAAGCTCGTGCATTATGACCCGAAGCAGTTTGATTTTGGTAAGCGCAAGGCTTTCCCATTTCGATTACAGCACTTTTTTGCTGATATCCATAAGGCTAAGACGGAACTTAACTGGCAACCGGAGTATGATTTGCTTTCCGGACTGAAGGATTCCTTCGAGAATGATTATCTCGCTTCAGGTCGGGATCAAGCTGACGTGGATTTTGCCGTTGATGACCAGATATTAGCAGGTAACAGGTAAACTAAACCAGAGATTAAGGTTAGGACCACCGATAGCCAGAAAAGGACTAGGGATGGGATGATCCAGGTGTCGGGAGTTGGTGCAATTAAAAGTGCGATCGCACTAATTTGACTGACGGTTTTGAGTTTACCCCAGATATTGGCTCCCTGTATGCTAGTGCTACCGGATAACTTGGGGTTAACTCGCCAACCTGCGATCGTTAACTCCCGTGCCAAAATCAAACAGACTCCCCAAGCGGGGACCTGACCTAGCTCAATTAATGCTAGTAGGGGCGCGAGTACCAAAAATTTATCGACTAATGGGTCAAGGAATTTGCCTAAATCAGTAATTTGGTTCAGTTTACGAGCTAGATAACCATCTAACCAATCCGTTCCAGCAGCAAGGAGAAAGATCCCGAAACCGATCCAGCGGCTTTGGTCAGTTGGGTGATTCAGGAAGTATAGGATAAAGGGCAACCCCAGTAAGCGGGAAAAGGTAATCCAGTTAGGCAAAGTCATTCTGGTAATGGGTAATGGGTAATCGGTAATCGGTAATTGGTAATTGGTTACTGACCATATTAATTTTAGGGGCACAGGCCGTGCCCCCTTAAGCATTTCGTCTATGGAAGTGAGAACCGACAGAGGAGAGGGAATAAATTTAGTATGTACCTCATCAAACTGAGAACCGCTATAATTCCTCTTCCTCGTTTCCGATTGCCTATTACTGACTTCCCGAAGACGTCTAATGAACCATTGCTGGTTCAAGCACTATCAAATTGCCCTCCTCATCAACTGTGATCGGCAGAGGTTCGCTGATATCGCCGAGAAAGCTACCGTCTAGAGCGAAATTACGCCATGACATAAAGTACCAGATCTGATCAGGACCTTGTACCAGTTTCCCGGAATAGAGCCGCTTCACTGAATCAGCCCAGAGCGCCCTTGGAGCAGAAAATGGTCCTAAAGGATTATCAGCAACCATGTAGAACGTTCCCGTGAGGTTACTATCAACAAACTCTCCTGGGGGGATCGAGAAGAGCAGATAGTAGCGCCCCTTGATAAGAACCACTTGCGGACATTCCATAGTCCCGAACGTCATAGGCTCAGTTAATGGTGGTAATACTTGCCAATCAATCAGGTTTTGTGAAGTGGCATGAGCAATCACGCCCCGACTTTCAGCAGGACCATAGTTAACGCGACCAGTAATTAAAGCATGAAATTCCCCTGTTTCTGGATCCTGAAACACCCAAGGATCGCGCCAGGCTTCATCGAACCAAAGGTTTTTCTCAGGGTGCTCGAGATCATACTTCTCGTAGTAGCGACTATCAGCCTCGATCACCGGGTTTTTCGGATGTTTTTCCCAGTGGATTAAATCTTTGGAGGTCGCAAGGCTGATGCGTTGGATTTTTCCTTGCTCTTTGCGATCAGTGCTGGTGTATGGGAGATACCACAGGCCATCATGACGAATTACGCAGCCAGTCCAATTAGTGTACTCATCCACGTCACCATAAGCTTCAGGCTTCATAGCATCTGGTAGAATCTCCCAGTGCCGTAAATCCTGAGAAACAGCGTGACCAAATGAAACATGCCAATGTCGGTCTTCTGGATCCGGTAAATCCTTAGAAGCTTGCAAGTAAAATAAGTGATAGTCGGAAATATCTTGAGCTAGCCAGAAGTCCCAGATCCATTTATCTGGGATTTGTAAACTGTGATTAGGAAGCATGAGTTACCTGCTTTTGTGTAAGAGTATTAGTTAGTGAATAACTGTGACTAACTCCCTAGAACAGTTAGCCTCTTTACTAAGGCGTCAACTAGAGAGTATAAAGTAATAATTCGGTAGTAGGGTAAGGTAAGTAAAATTCCTTACCGCTTAATTAAATCCTATCTAACTAATTATTGTGTAATTTATAGAAGCAACGCCTAATGATTAAACAATAGTCTATGTATCCAAGCCAATTTTTTTTCCTGAATACATTAAACTAGTGAGGAATTACGTACTGATAGGAGTGAAAACTATATCTATACTTTGGACGGGCATAAAGTTTGAGTTTGATTTAGCTATCAGCAAATACCATCACTGTTGACCGCTCAAAGCATAGTAAAGCATAGTGTTTTAATTGCTAAATTACCCTCTAATCAGATAATCAGAGAGTTACTACGTAATTCCTAATATTGATTCAGAATAGGTTAAGGCTATACCATTTAAGCGAGGTCTGTACTCGCTTTTTTACCTATCACTACCAAACTTATTCCAAGATAACAAATAGTGTTGGGAAAATGTCACTAGCCAAATTGCTGATTGATTGCGATCAAAATCAAATCTTTAACTTGTGAAGACATAGACGAAGATTTAACTAAGGTGAGATTACTAGGATGTAAGCATTTAGCTATCAGCTATCAGCTCTCAGCTCTCAGTTCTCAGCTCTCAGCTTTTTAATAAAACAGGTAAGCATTGCTTTAATTTCTGTTAAGTTAGCTGACCGCTGACCGCTGACCACTGACCACTGACCACTGACCGCTGAATGCTTACACTAGGACTTACGCAGCTGAAAGGAAAACCCGAAGCCAAACTCGAAGCCAAACTCGAAGCCAAACTCGAAGCCAAACTCGAAGCCAAACCCTAATTTTAGGGTTCTAAGGCTTGCAGCCTCTAGATAAGATCTCAGCCTATACCTTGATGCTTACGATTAGCAAGCCTACCGATAAGAGCCTAGATCGCGTAATCTTAATGTAGCATTAAGTATTATATGTGGAGCAGATTTGGCGATCGCAAATCCTTGGGAAATTCTCAGTATAAATACTGAGATTGTGCCCCATATCCCTGCAATTTGATGGATCCCCTTGTCAAAAAAATAATAGATTGATTTAATAAAGTAATATTTCCTTAACAAAACTAAAAATATCTTAAGCAGAAGCTGATGATACAACAACTCGATCACGGCAGGAGCGACGCTGCGACCTTAGAGCAACTGTTCAACCATGATATCAGCATCCAGACAACGCCTCATCAACCTGCTCCAAGTAAAACAGCTCTCTCAAAATATCTCCTGCTTTACCTTCAAGGAGGAAAGGATTTAGAGGGAGTGCCTTGGCAGAGAGGGGAAATGGGTGGGGCTATTCTTAGTGAAGATTTGTCTGTAATTAAGCACTTAGGTCCTGTGTTTCAGCCAGACCGGGATGACTACTGGCGAAGCTCTCGCCTTCTAGCAGGAAGCTTACGGTTGGTAAACGAAAATTCCCTGTATTTCTTTTACGGTGGATCTCCAGACCGTCCTAATTTGCTTCATGAGTATATTGGCTTCTGTAAGGGAATCATTAGGGATAATCACGAGATTGATTGGCAAGCTCCCCAACTGATCGAATTTCTTGATTGGGAGAAATACTACGATTACTCTGACCATCCATTGATGCCAGACCAACGTCACCGCCAGTTGCGGGATCCTTTCCCCATCTTTCACGAAGGCAAGTATTGGATGTTTCTATCTGCTGCTGCCAAGACAAATTCCCAACCCAAGAAAGGCTGTATTGGTCTAGCAGTAGCAGATCAACTCGAAGGACCCTATACACTCTTGCCACCAGCCCTGTTTCCTCATTTCATGACCGATGAAGGTGAGCAAGGTCTCTTTTACGAGTGTGAACGAAGCCACGTTTACTATAAAGGAGGAATGTGGCACATGTTCTTCTCTGTGATGAAGCAACATGTGGATCCCCGTTGGCTTGAGCAACTTGGTGATGACGCTGCCTCGATTACTGACTC
Organism: Moorena sp. SIO3I6; assembly: GCF_010672095.1. Taxonomy (NCBI): domain Bacteria; kingdom Bacillati; phylum Cyanobacteriota; class Cyanophyceae; order Coleofasciculales; family Coleofasciculaceae; genus Moorena; species Moorena sp. SIO3I6. The sequence goes on from NZ_JAAHHU010000047.1 coordinate 24,851, forward strand.
CAGCCTGTACCATTTTGTCTCGCCACAGATCAACGGTCCCTATCAGCCAGCAGGGGTGGTACCGGTGGTGAAAGGATCCTCCGAGTCTAACTTGTATGCGATCAACTTCGAGCACAATAACCAACAAGAACTGATCGCTTATGGATTAAATTTAGGAATGCAGGAACTGGATGTTTCTGGTCAGTGGAAAGTGTTGTGGGACAACGATTATCCAGAAATTAAGAAAGTAAGTCCTTCTGGTCAGCAGAGTGTTGCTGATCCCTCGTCACTATTATATGGACGTGAGGGATACTTTATTTGGGATGCAATTCTATTCAAGCTACCTGCCTAAGGTTAACTAGGTTACCAGGTTAAAGGTTATCTTTTGAAGCTTTAACGTAAGCATATGCGCTACCTCACAGGCTAGAAGCCTGTGCCACGCACGCTACTTGAGGTGCAGTCAGCGGTCAGCGGTCAGCGGTCAGCTTATTTTATTCAAAAGCACCGATGACGCTACGCTGTTCGCTGATAGCTGCATGCTTACCCTTTAACTTTCAACCTTTAACTTTCAACCTTCACACTAATTCAATAGCTAATAGCTTACGGTTCCACAATCGAACCCATGAACAAAATTGCTCCAGTTTTATTGTCCCGAACAGTACAGAAAAAAGGACGGTTAACCACTAGATTGAATGGTTGATCTATACTAATGGAAGTAGTAACAATACCGATAGAAGTAGCAGCCGCTGCTTCTGTGCCTTCTTCATTAACTTCTACAAAGGTTTTGTGCTTGACTTGACTAATCGCTGCTGATTCAGAGGTCAGATTAGAAAAATCCGCCTTATCGGTAAACGCTACATCCATCCCCAAAGCTTTTAGGGAATCGTTGAGTTTAATATCGTATTCAAATTTAAAGCGGGGTAGCCGAATTGACCCATCCCGAGACCTAAACTCTTTCATCCATTGTAGCCAGTTTTCCGCTGTGAGTTGTTGTTGAAATTCTGCCAAGCTGCTCCCTTCACGGGGTAAGAAAACATATAAACTCAGCCGTTCTTTACCGTAGGGAATACTTACAGCTTGAAAGGCATCATTTTCATAGTACTTATACTTCCCATACTGATACATCATTGGGTGTTGCTTTTGGTTTGAATCAGAGATATAAAAAGCTTGATCAGACGTTTTACTTTTATCGAATTCTCTGGTCCAGCTGCCTTTGAAATAGATGGCATTGATTAAGAAGAGTAAATCATCCGCTTGAGTGCGTTCGACAATCGTTTTAATTTTGCCGTTTGTGTTATTTTTGACCCAACGGTTAATTTTTTTTGCAGCCTTGGCACTACTAAAATCAAGTTCTGTGACCTCTGCTTCGTAGAATTTCTGGTTGTTTTTAATAAATTTGGGGTTGATGTCAATGCCTTGGTTAGCCCACAGGGAGTTGGCAATGGACAGCTGAACATCAGGGTCAGCATTTTCCAAGCTAGCCTTTAAGGCGTTATTTCCCTGGTTGAGTTGATCTAGACTTAATCCCTCTAATTCTAGGACTTTTGCCATAGCCTCTTGAGTCTCGCCGCTGGCACCGTTGTAAGCCATGTCTAGGGCAATGGCGATGCTGGTGGGAGAGACAAAAATATTCTTGTTAGTGTCCTGCTTGAGAATTTCTGAGAATAGCTTGAAGCCAAATTTAGTATTAGCGTCTACAAGATTGGTATCTACGTCTAGAGTTGGTTGCTGGTCAGCTGAAATTGATTCTTTCCTTGGTTCGGAGTTAGGCATAGGGTCAAGGGCATTGGTTTTTTCCGACACACACCCCAATATACCTGTAAGCAGGATGCTGACTGCCATAACAGTGGCTATACGACTAAGCATTTGATGGTTCATTTGATCGTCTCCGTTGCTAATACCCTGTTCTAATATGACCATTACAGGATAATTCGGTTCCTTTAGTTACGGTTTTTGCTACCGGGAATGGGTAATCGGTAATGGGGAATGACGATCTATAGCAGAAGTCAGAAGTCAGAAGTCAGAAGTCAAACTCTTGCGCTTACTTAGGTTTGAGACTTTTGTAATGTCCGCGCCTGCCCTGGCGACTGCTATAATCCTGGTGTTCACCAGTCTAAATAACCTAATTTACACATAACCAACGTTATCCAAGAGTCATGATTTCATAAATTGTGAAGGTTTTAAGCGCTCCACACTTCTGGACTTTTCGGTATTTTTTTTGTCCCTTACATATCTGTAGTCTTTTAAGTTGGCTTTTCTGTTATCCATAGCCAGAAAGCGCTGCACAAAAGGCTAGTTGTATCATAGGTAATTATAGTCAAGTTTAGGCAAATATTACCATAAATTACTGATCGTCCAGATTTTTTGCCCTTGACAGCCACAATTTTTATGCTATTATAGTTAAATTTGATTAAAAACTATACTCCAGATTCTGCTGAGCAACAACCTAAATCAAATACAAAACCATACATTCAGCAAACCAGATCACAAACATCGCATATCTACAATGAAGTTGACGAATAACACACCCTGCCTCCACTAGTATCAGGCTAGTGGAGTTTTTTGCGCTTAGATCACTTGATGCTCAGATTGACTAGATCGACCAAAACAAGCAAGTTTATAAAAATTTATATGAAATCACACCAAAAATTGACATTAGGCCAACACCAAATCATACATGATTAGCCAATAATAATAATTGAGAACACAAAGAGAAAAGCACACCCCGTTAGTCTGGCCGCTAGCGGGGATTTTTTTTACCGGACCTACGGCCAGGAGCCAGACCATTTGACCAGTAAGGCTCAAAACTGGGTAAATTGATGATGGGCAGAATTTAAAAATTCTCTCTTCAAACACCGCCGGGCAGACGGTGTAAACTTTCCGAGGGTAAGTTCGTTGGAACCCCTATGAAGAAAGAATCCCCGTCCTTCAAGGACGGGGAGTGTCAAAGAAACATATTCCGAAACGTGTCCAGATAGCTGGCTGCAAGCATACCTGCCAGGAAGCCAAATAAATGTCCTTGCCAGGAGATCCCTGTTTCACCAGGAAATAAACCTCTGAGTGTAAAACCATAGAGACCACCGATAGCGCTAGAACCTATGACTAACAGGGGCTTACCTTCTAAATACCCCTGTGCGATCAGAAAAGCTACATACCCAAAAACTACACCGCTTGCGCCATAAGAGACAGTGTTAGGTGAACCAACTAGCCATTCAGCCAAACCACCAATCAAGACTATCGCCAAGGTCACGACCCAGAAATCATCGGTTCCTCGTAACAATACCCAACAGCCAAGGATCGCAAACGGAATAGTGTTTCCGATTAAGTGTTTCCAGTCTTTGTGCAAGAAGGGTGAAAACAAAATACCAACTAGCCCGAGCCAGGTGCGGGGTTGGATACCAAATTTTTCGTTGAGTGCTCCCCCGCATAAGACTAAATTGACAAAACTTATCATCCAGGCGTAAAGAACCAAATCACCCACTGCCTGGAAGTTGTCACCCCAAGCATTTCGGAATTGATTAATCCAATCAAATATAGTTGTCATACTTCACCCGGTAGCCTGCACGCTCATATTTATGTTTACTACTATAATTTATATAGGGTTTCTCATAGTAATAAGGTACACATAATTTTTTCATTATTCCCTATTCCCTATTCCCTACTCCCTACTCCCTACTCCCTACTCCCTACTCCCTACTCCCATTAACCCAGGATTTTGTCCCTCACCTAATTAAGAATTGCTCTCTATATATATAATTGATCATGAGTGCCAATTCAAGGTTATCCCAAGGTAATTGGAGCATGAGTTTATATTCAGAGTTAATTTTTCCCCGATTTCTGGACTGGGTTATGTCTGACCCGGTCTTAACCAAGTATCGTCAAGAGGTTTTATCTCAGGTGTCTGGGCAAGTATTTGAAATTGGCTTTGGCACAGGATTAAATTTAAGTTATTACCCCAAGCACCTGCAAAAACTTACAACTATTGATGTTAATCCTGGGATGGATTCCGTAGCCAAAAAACGTATTGATGAATCGGAAATTAATGTTGATTTTCGGGTACTGAATGGGGAAAATTTACCGATGGCTGACCATAGCTTTGATAGTGTAGTTAGCACCTGGACATTGTGCAGTATTACTAAGGTAAATCAGGCTATAGAGGAAATTTATCGGGTGCTAAAACCAGGGGGAAAGTTCTTTTTTATTGAGCATGGCATGAGTGATGAGTCTAAGGTTCAGGTTTGGCAAAATCGCTTGACCCCTGTACAAAAGATTATCGGGGATGGCTGTCATCTAAATCGTAATATCAAGCAGCTGGTTGAAAACCATTTCCAGATTCTGAAGTTAGAAGAGTTTTATGAACCAAAATTTCCTAAGATTATGGGCTATATGTATAAGGGTGTGGCTCAGAAGTCTTGTTAGCATTAAGCGGTCAGCGGTCAGTGGTCAGTGGTCAGTGGTCAGTGGTCAGTGGTCAGCCGAATGCTTCAAATAAACTTCATTTGGGATAATTTAATAGTTCGAGATTTTACAGAATTAAAAGTCTGGGTAAAAGCGCATCATAAGCATATGCTGAACGCTGATAGCTGATAGCTGATAGCTGATAGCTGATAGCTGATAGCTGATAGCTTAAATAGGCACATTAGTTCCAACAGGAACTAAATTATTACCCTATTAACTATCTCGATTTAATGCTGAAATTACAGCTTGCTGGCTGACTATCTGATAAATTCCTTTGAGATACTGCATCACACGAGGGTCAGCTGCTCCTAGAGGAATTGTTCCTAAGACATCGAGGACGGTTCCACTATCTGTTGGTGGTGCAATTACCACGAGGGAAGAATCGAGGGGCTGATCGTATTGCCAAAATTGCTGAATATTGACTGAGGTTTCAGGATCGCCGATTGCTGATTCCCCCTCTTCCCTGTTTGGATCAGGGTTTTGATCACCGGAAGTGAGATTTGGAATTGACGATGGCTGCTCTGTGGTGGAAGTTTCCCCTGCTTGACCACTGCGTAATTTACGCAAGGCATCAAGGATTTGTTCTTTGGTGCTTCCCCGCAACTGGAACAAAACAAAGGGGTCTTCGCTGAAGCGATCGCCTAATTCATAGTATACTGCTGCGATATGCTTACAAGGATTTTTGGGATCGGGGCAATTGCACTGGGAACGAACGTCGGAGAGGGTGAAGGGAAATAAACTTAAACCATTGGCAGTAAAGACTTCTTCGATATTATGGGGCATTTCTCCTGCTAATAACTGAGCTGAGTAAATTGCTTTACTTGCTAGGGTTTGCACCACATAATTCCAGTCTTCCTCGGTAAAGGGTTCGATGGAAATGGTTAATTCATAGGGCTCCGGAGCAGTTCCTTGAACTTTGGCGACTACTTGTGGTCCTAGAAAGTCAATACTGAGAATATTGCCTTCTTTGGCATAGATACGTCCCCGTTCCAAACGCTTTTTGAAGCGATAGGAATTGAGTAAGTCATTCCAACGTTCTACCCACCATTCTTGGGTTTCGATTTCGTAGTTTGTCATTTATATAGCAAAGAAAACAGGGAGTAGGGAGTAGGGAGTAGGGAGTAGGGAGTAGGCAACAAATGCTTATATTAGCACTATAGCTGTTTCTAGTCTAATCAGGTAAGCACTATTTTTTCGCTCTTCCCTGTTCCGAAGTCCCTGCTCCGAACGCGCCCCGCGTTCGGAGCAGGGAGCAGACCGATTTTTGGCAACTTTACACAAGTTAATACAGCGATGCAGCTTCGGAACAGGGGGTTTCCCCCACTCGCGCTTTGCATCAAGAAGTGAGGTTTATTTTTGTCCAGGTACATATTTATGGTTTTTTAGGGAACAGGGAACAGGGAATAGGGAACAGGGAAGAGGTAAAAAATCCTGTGTAGCTGATAGCTATGAAAAACCATGTAAATGTGATATAATTTTAGTGTTACCTAACTCCGTTACTAGTTTCATAATGAAAACAATTTCAAAAAGTATACTGAAAAGCAAACTGCTGGAGTTATTGCAGCTTGTAGAGTCAGAAGGGGAAGAAATTGTAGTCACTGATCGGGGCAAACCAGTGGTGATAATTTCTAAATACGGTAATTTATCCTCAACAGAACAGTTATTTGGAAAAATGCGCGGTAAAGTCAAGTATTTTGAGGATTTAACAACTCCTACGACAGAAGAATGGGGAGAAGTGTGAAAATTGTTCTCGATACTTGCGCGTTGATTTGGTGGAGTCTAGATCCAGATAAGCTTTCTCAATCGGCGAAAGACCTTTGCTAAACGCTATAACTGTGTGGAAGATAAATAATTTGGTCTTGATATTCGTTTTCAAAAGATGCCTCAGCTAGAAAAACCAGCTCATCAATATTTTCTCCCATACTTAACTTGGTGTTGAGAATAAAGATTCCTGGTATGTGATTCCCTTCTGCAATATAATCAGCTAAATGGGTAGGCATAGATTTACGATTATTTGTTACCAGCACAAAACCATACTCGTCACACCATTTCAGAATTTGGGGGTCTAACGTTCCTCTTGCAGGAGTATTCGGTTCACCAACAATCCACATCACCAAATCAGGAGAATTCCGGGTCAATTGGATTTTGTAAGCAGGATTGACATTTTCATCCAATAGATAGTTGAGAGTCATCAGCTTTTTTGATTACTTTTCGTTCTGCTCTCAACTTCCGCAATCGCAGGGCAGAGGTCGAGGGGTTAATTTGCTGTGCTTTCAGTTGCTGGTGACTCCACTCTAACCAGTCAGCAACATATTGGCTGACCATTTCTTTATTGTGTAGATAATAAAGAATAGTAGCATAAACCTGTTCTAGATTTAGGGATGGATAGGTTTCGGCAATTTCTTCAGGAGTGCGGGCACGATGGATATAATCATAGAGAATAGTTTCTATTCCTATTCTTGTGCCTTTTATACGAATATCGTCCACACTGAGGAAGTCAAAATAGTCTTCTAGTTGCATTTTTTTATAGCAAAGGGAACAGGGAGTAGGGAGTAGGGAGTAGGGAGCAGGCAAGAGGTAAAAAATCCTGTATACCTGATAGCTATGAAACACCATTTATTAATTTTATCATACTTTGATGATGTTGGAGTACAGGCTTACTGAACCACCAGTATTGGATTACCGATTCCCAATTATAAATTATAAATTATCTATATATTCCAAAACAAAAAAAAATAGCCGCAGAAATACTATCCACGGCTATTTCAATCACCTATGTCAGAAGTTTCCAAACCAATCCGGACGTGATCCGATGGGATTGGCCAAGGGGGGGGAAACCCCCCCAGAAATTTAAGGTGTTATGGCAACAACAAGTACTTGGTCATTATCGTAATGAATTCCCCTGGAACCTCCGTGGGCTGCAGAGGACTCCACTCGGAAATCTCGGCATAGCGCAGACCATAAAGGGCGTACATCGTGTTGAGTACTGCTTTACGAGAACCCTTCAAGATGTGCTTAACGGCTTGTTTGTTGGAGTTTGGAGTAAATTCTGACATAGGTCAAAGATTCAATTTGTTGACAAGTATTATTGTAATGATTATACAACTATTTGTCAAGGGTTTTTAAAGGTTTTTTTTTGATATTTTAAAGTTAATAAAAAAAGCAATACTATAACGTTATCGTTAGCTTATAAATAAACAAATGCCCTAAAATATACTTACATTGCTATCAATATTTATCCATACTTAAATCCATCAATCCCTACAAATAGTCTTTGTAAATAAATGTAAAAAACTAAATTAATCCTTGCATTTTTTCCAGGATTTATCTATACTATAGATATTGAGACTGAGACTAATAACCGCGCTGGTTCAAACCATTAACCGACGCCAGCGCGGTTTTCCTCCCACCTAAATAGGAGTTACTTCCATGATGGCAAAAATATCACAATTATCAATACAGCGGTTTGCAATTGCTGTTAGGTACAACGTCTGGGCTTTTAGGGAGCAGGGAGTAAGCAATAGGCAATAGGCATGCTAGCAATAGGCAATAGGGCTATAAGGCTCAAGGCTTAACAATAGACCAGACCAGGTAATCATTTGTGACACACCAGTACCCATTTATTCCTAACGAGTACTAGTTTCTCACACACCAATACTATTTTCTTGTAAACGAGTACTGCTGTGTAACAAATGGGTACCCGTTTCTTCCTAACGAGTACTAGTTTCTCATTAACTAGTACTTGTTGCTAATAAACTAGCCAGTCAGCAAAGCTTGTAGGGTGGGCAAAAACCCTTTGGTTCTTTGAACAATTCTAGATACTATCATTTTGCCCACCCTACGCAACTAATAAACTAGCCAGTCAGCAAAGCTTGTAGGGTGGGCAAAAACCCTTTGGTTCTTTGAACAATTCTAGATACTATCATTTTGCCCACCCTACGCAACTTCTTTTAGGGTGGGCAAAAAGCCGTTGATTATTTGTAAGTAGGGTGGGCAAAAAGCCTTTGGTTCTTTGAACAATTCTAGATACTATCATTTTGCCCACCCTACGCAACTTCTTTTAGGGTGGGCAAAAAGCCGTTGATTATTTGTAAGTAGGGTGGGCAAAAACTCTTTGGTTCTTTTAAAAATTCTAGATAATATCATTTTGCCCACCCTACGAACTGTTCCCTGTTCCCGTCTTGATGCAGTCGCTCATGGGGGAAACCCCCAAGACCGCTTAGGTGCGCTTTCCGTTGGCGAATTAAATTCGCCACGGGTCGCACCTCTGCATCGCTATTCCCTGTTTCCTAAAATCCCTAAATTGTATACCTCACCTAATTAAAAACCGCAATATATTATTTTATAATAGGATCATTACCAGGCAGCCATAGGGCAATTGCCATTTAATTGTTTCCATCTTCCCTACTCCCTACTCCCTACTCCCTACTCCCTACTCCCTACTCCCTACTCCCTGCTCCCTACTCCCTACTCCCTACTCCCTGCTCCCTGCTCCCTGCTCCCTAAAAAAATCCTTTATACACATCACCCCCCATGAGCTTAATCAAAAAAATCTACAATAAATTTCAACCATTTTATCCCTTACCAGCCAACGATCCAGCTTATGTAAACTGTAGTGAAGTCAGGGGAGATGACGATATTTTTATGAAAATTGGTAAAACAATCACCTTGTCAGATAAAGCGACTTGTCAACTTTATACTGGACATCGAGGTGTGGGGAAATCAACCGAGTTATTGCGTCTGGAAGATTATTTGAAGAAGGATGGCTGCTTTGTGGTTTATTTTCCAGCAACGGAAGGAGATATTGATGAAATCGATGCTCAATATACAGATATTCTGTTAGCTTGTACTCGTAATATTTTAGAGAAACTTAAAGAGTATGGGTCTCCTAATCCGTTATTAAATTGGTTACAGTCTCGCTACACTGAATTAAAGGATTTGGCGTTATCGGAGGTGGAATTTGAAAAATTAAGTATTGAAGCTCAAATTCAGGTTTTTAGTAAATTGACCACAAGTTTGAGACGAATTCCTAGTAGCCGTGAAACCATTAGAAAACAGGTTGATAATTATAGTGTATCTTTAATTACAGCGTTAAATGAATTTATTGAAGATGCTCAACATAAATTACCTGAGGAAAAATCCAAAATAGTTGTGATAGCAGATAACTTAGATAGAATCATCCCCCTGGAAAAAGGGAATGAACGGACAAGTCACGAAGAAATATTTATTGATTATAGCAGTCAATTAACAGCGTTGAATTGTCACGTAGTTTATACCGTGCCTATTTCCTTAGCGTATTCCAGTCAAGCTACTGAATTAAGAAATATTTATGGTACTCCTCAAGTGTTACCAATGATTATGGTAAAAAACCGCCACAATGAATCCTATTCAGAAGGATTAGATAAATTAAAAGAAGTTATTGAAAAAAGGATTCACTTAGTTGACCCTACGATTGATATTGATACACAAATCTTTGATACTCAAGACAGTCGCATTGAGCTTTGTGCTATGACTGGTGGTCATGTCCGAGATTTGATGCTATTGATGCAATCAGTCATGCGTTATATTGATGATTTCCCGATTACTACAAAAATAGTTAGGCGGGCGGTTAGTGATGCTAGAGATAGCACCTATCGTAATGCGGTTAGTTCTGAAGAATGGCAAAAATTAGCTGAAGTTTCTCTTTCCAAGTCTATCCCCCATGATGAATACTATCGTAGTTTGCTATTCCGTCGTTGTCTCTTGGAATATCGAGAGTTTGATGCAGAAAATAATCCTGTACGTTGGTATGATGTTCACCCTTTAATTGAAGGGACACCTGAGTTTAAATCTGCTCTTGATGAGTTGCGTAGGGTGCGTTAGAGACGGGCTTCCCCTGATGTGATAAGTAGCCAGTATTAGGGCAGTCCGTCCCGTAACGCACCACCGGGTCAAACTAATCAATGAGTACAATGTCAAGATCAAAGTCACAAAAATTTAGATCAGATGAACAAGAATCCTATCTGAGGTTAAAACGGGATTTATCTTGGCGTGAAGGCTTTGGAATTTTATTTGTGCGGTGTACTCCTGTACAAGAAAAAATAATTATTGAAAAAATTCAACAAGATATTAATGATAAAACGATTGATGTTTTAAAGCTAGACCATTCTATTTATAATTTATATGATCTGATTGAGGAAAACGTTAAAGACAATCCCATTGATATTTTATTTATTAGTGGCCTTGAAAAGTCTTTAGCGTTAGACGATTATATTAAACATACCCTTGAAAACCCTCAAAAATCCTATCCAAAAGATGGGATAGCTAGCTTATTAGGTCATCTCAATTGGCAACGGGAAAGATTTAGAGATGATTTTAATTGCTGCTTAGTGTTTACCGTTAGGAAATATACCTTAAAGTATTTAGTTCGTCGTGCTCCTGATTTTTTTGATTGGCGTTCTGGAGTAATCGAGTTTCCTGTAGATAGAGATATTGATTTGCTTGACTATTATACTCCCTTTCAAGCTGATATTGAGCAGCAAAAACTACAGGACTTATCTCAACATATAGTTTATAGTAGTGACGAGTATTATGACTTGTTAAAAAAGCTCCTCTTGCTAGAGTATGAAAATGATGGCGATTTACAACCTATTCATGATGTTATGGAATCTAATGCTGATAAATTAAATAGCTCTTTTGCCAAAATTTTAGAACAGTGGCTTCTGAATAATTGTGCTGACCTAAAACCTGAAAAACAAGAAGCAATTGCTGGAATAGTAGAAAGTCTTTGTCTTGATATCTATAAATTCCCTTTAGGAAGAAGGGCAAGTAATTTAGAAATAGCCCTTACTGGATTAGAAACTGTTTTACAATTAGGTCTCCGGGAAACTCTATCCCAAGAATGGGCGCAAACTCTACATCATCTTGGTCGTGTTTATCGTAATCGTATTGTTGGGGAAAAATCTTACAATTTAGAAAAAGCGATTGCTTGTTACCAAAAGGCTCTTACCGTCAGAACCTTTGAGGCATTTCCCGAACAATGGGCAATGACACAATATAATCTCGGTAATGCTTACCGTAACCGAATCAAAGGTCACAAAGCACAAAATATTGAAGTTGCCATCGCTTGTTACCAACAGGCTCTTACCGTTTATACCTTTGAGGCTTTTCCCGAACAATGGGCAATGACACAATATAATTTAGGTAATGCTTACCGTAACCGAATTAAAGGTCACAAAGCACAGAATATTGAAGAAGCGATCGCTTGTTACCAAGAAGCTTTAAAAGTTTATACCTTTGAGGAATTTCCTATTGATTGGGGAAGAACAAAAAATAATATCGGTATTGCTTACTCTGACCGAATCAAAGGTCAGCAAGCACAGAATATTGAAGAAGCGATCGCTTGTTACCAAGAAGCTTTAAAAGTTTATACCTTTGAGGAATTTCCTATTGATTGGGGAAGAACAAAAAATAATATCGGTATTGCTTACTCTGACCGAATCAAAGGTGAGAAAGCACAGAATATAGAAAATGCCATCGCTTGTTACCAACAAGCTCTTACCGTCATAACCTTTAAGGCATTTCCCGACAAATGGGCAATAACACAAAATAATATCGGTGTTGCTTACCGTAACCGAATAAAAGGTGAGAAAGCACAGAATATTGAAGATGCGATCGCTTGTTACCAACAGGCTCTTATCTTCATAACCGTTAAGGCATTTCCCGAATATTGGGCAACGACACAAAATAATATCGGTAATGCTTACAATAACCGAATCAAAGGTAAGAAAGCACAGAATTTAGAAAAAGCGATCACTTGTTACAAACAGGCTCTTAGAGTTTATACCTTTGAGGCATTTCCTAAAGATTGGGCAAAAACACAATATAATCTCGGTATTGCTTACGATAACCGAATAAAAGGTGAGAAAGCACAGAATATAGAAGAAGCGATTGCTTGTTATAAACAGGCTCTTAGAGTTTATACATTTGAGGCATTTCCTATTGATTGGGCAATGACAAAAAATAATATCGGTATTGCTTACTCTGACCGAATTAAAGGTCATAAATTACAGAATATAGAAGAGGCGATCACTTGTTTCCAAGAGGCTCTTAGAGTTTATACCTTTGAGGCATTTATCCAAGATTGGGCAATGACACAATATAATCTCGGTATTGCTTACGATAACCGAATCAAAGGTAAGAAAGCACAGAATATAGAAAAAGCGATCGCTTGTTATCAACAGGCTCTTAAAGTTTATACATTTGAGGCATTTCCTATTGATTGGGCAATGACAAAAAATAATATTGGTATTGCTTACTATGACCGAATTAAAGGTCATAAATTACAGAATATAGAAGAGGCAATCGCTTGTTTAAAAAAGGCTTTTAACGTTTATACATTTGAGGCTTTTCCCGAACAATGGGCAATGACACAAAATAATATGGGTAATGCTTACCGTAACCGAATCAAAGGTGAGAAAGCTGAGAATTTAGAAGAAGCGATCGCTTGTTTCCAACAGGCTCTGAAAGTCAGAACATTTGAAGCTTTTCCCCAAGATTGGGCAATGACACAAAATAATATCGGTATTGCTTACTCTGACCGAATCAAAGGTCACAAAGCACAGAATATAGAAGAGGCGATCGCTTGTTACCAACAGGCTCTTAGAGTTTATACCTTTGAGGCATTTCCTGAAAAATGGTCAATGACAAAAAATAATCTCGGAAATGCTTACCGTAACCGAATCAAAGGTCAGAAAGCACAGAATTTTAAAAAAGCGATTGCTTGTTTCCAAGAGGCTCTTAGAGTTTATACCTTTGAGGCATTTCCCGAACAATGGGCAATGACACAATATAATCTCGGTAATGCTTACCGTAACCGAATCAAAGGTCAGAAAGCACAGAATATTGAAGAAGCGATCGCTTGTTACCAACAGGCTCTAACAGTTTATACCTTTGAGGCTTTTCCTGAAGATTGGGCAATGACACAAAAGAATATGGGAAATGCTTACCGTAACCGAATCAAAGGTCAGAAAGCACGGAATCTTAAACTTGCGATCGCTTGTTACGAAGAAGCTCTGGAAGTTTATACCTTTGACACATTTCCTAAAGATTGGATCAGGGTAAACGGATTTAAGTTTATACTAAAATTTACATACATAATATTAACACTAGTATCAAAAATGAAAAAGCTTTTAGGGTGGGCAAAAACTGGTTGATTCTTTTAAAAATTCTAGATCATAGAATTTTGCCCACCCTACTTAATAGCTACTTTAGCATAAAAAAGTCTTTGCATCTTCCAGACTTGACAACTTTAGCGATACCCTGTATTCCATGTTGCATGACAACGGCAAACCGAATATACTATTCATGATACAATCATTTCGCTGCAAAGATACCGAACGGCTTTTCAAAAACTACAGCGTCTCTCGATTTGCCAATTTTAGAACATCTGCTCTCAGGAAGCTTAAAATGCTTAATGCCGCCCATGACCTAAAAGACTTGCGCGTTCCACCAGGTAACAGACTAAAAGCTTTAAAGGGTGATCGCCAGGGTCAGTACAGCATTAGAATCAATGAGCAGCATCGAGTCTGTTTCAGGTGGGAAAATGGAGATGCCTATGATGTTGAAATTGTGGATTATCACTAATGACTACAAAACTTCCCCCTATTACTCCCGGTGAGATTCTTCTAGAAGAATTTATCAAACCATTCGGCATCAGCCAGAATCAACTGGCTAAGGATATCCATGTACCCGTAACACAGGTCAATGCCATCGTAAACGGCAAAAAAACCATTACTACCGATACAGCCCTGAGGCTAGCCAGATACTTCGGTACTACTCCCCACTTTTGGTTGAACCTCCAACAACATTATGAGCTTGAACTAGCCCAAGCAACCCTGGGTGATCAGATTTTGAAAACGATCAAGCCCCTCGCTTCTATTGCGCCAAATGACCATGAAGGGTAAGCAAATTATAGGGCTGCGCCCAGGGAACAGGGAACAGGGAACAGGGAACAGGGAGTAGGGAGTAGGGAGTAGGGAGTAGAAAGGGAGTATGTCAGTTTTGTTCATTCCTGATTCTGATTCCCTGTTGGTTCCCCTTAATAAGGATTGAGATCCCCCTAAATCCCCCTTAATAAGGGGGACTTTTGAAGACTTATACTGATACTTTGACCAGTACAAAAAAACTTTGTAACGGCAGTGATAACAATCAATTTAAGCACTAAAATAGTCAAATATTATCACTGTTCCCTGTTCCCTGTTCCCTGTTCCCTACTCCCTACTCCCTACTCCCTACTCCCTACTCCCTAATCATCAATAACCGCACTCCGGTCAAGCAACACCAAATCCCGCAATTGTTCCGTATTCATTTCCGTCAACCAATCTTCTCCAGCATCTACAGTTTGTTCCGCTAACTGTTTCTTACTTTCAATAATGTCATTAATCTTTTCTTCCACAGTACCAGTACAGATAAACTTATGGACTTGAACATTGCGTTTTTGACCAATCCGAAAGACGCGGTCAGTGGCTTGATTTTCCACTGCTGGATTCCACCAGCGGTCTACATGAAACACATGATTAGCTCTCGTTAAATTCAATCCAGTGCCACCGGCTTTCAGAGACAGAATAAATATCGATGGACCATCGGGGTCATTCTGGAACCGATCAATCATTTCCTCCCGTTGCTTCTTACGAGTTGCGCCATAGAGGAATAACACTTCTTTGCCAAATTTGTGCTCTAAATAGGGTTTCAGCAATTTCCCCCATTCCGAAAATTGGGTAAAAATTAAGCCACGGTCTCCCTCAGAAATCGCCTCTTCTAACATTTCTTCCAACCGTCGTAATTTACCCGACTGCTGGCTAGACATCAACGAATTATCTCCCGTTTTCCCCTTAGTCTTTTTCCCCTTACTCTCCAACAGAGCGGGATGATTACACAGTTGCTTGAGTCTCAACAACAAGGTCAAAATCATGCCCTTGCGCTTAATCCCCTCAGCCTCTTCAATTTGTGCTAAGGAATCATCCACCAACTGTTGATAAACCGTAGCTTGGGCTGCCGAAAGACCACAAAAAACATTCATTTCCTGCTTTTCTGGCAAATCTTGAATAATAGACTTATCGGTTTTGAGGCGACGGAGGATAAACGGTTGCACTAGCGATCGCATGGTCTGCAAGGAATCCCGGTCGCCAAACTTCTCAATCGGTACAGCAAATCGACGTTGGAAGAATTGGCGATCGCCTAAATACCCAGGATTGAGAAAATCGATAATTGACCACAATTCCGACAACCGATTTTCCACTGGAGTACCCGTTAACGCAATCCGAAAGCTAGTGGAAAGTTGCTTCACCGCTTGGGATTGCTTAGCGCTAGGATTCTTAATATTCTGAGCTTCATCCAGCACCACCCCCTGCCATTCCACCCCATCCAGGGTAGTCGCATCCCGATGTACTAAGGAATAACTAGTAATGATCACCTGCTTAGTCTTAACTGCCTTAGCAAAGGTTTTCCCTTTGGAGCGTTTATCCCCGTGATGGACAATAGTTTTCAGGGATGGCGCAAATTTCCTTACTTCCCGTTCCCAGTTTCCTAGCACAGACGTGGGACATACCACTAAGCAGGGTCCATTGAGGGTACCTTCTTCCTGAAGATGCAACAGAAACGCAATCAGTTGTGCGGTCTTACCAAGGCCCATATCATCCGCCAGACAAGCGCCCAAACCCCAACGTTCCAGAAACGCCAGCCAGCCCATCCCTCTAGCTTGATAGGGTCGCAATTGCCCCTGAAAACTAGCTGGTTGAGGAATCGGCTCCAGGGATTGATTCCCCTGTAAGTTAGTAATTAACTCTTGCAACGCTCCCGATGCTTCAAACTTGACTACTGGTAGTTTTGCCAAGGTATTATTATCACCAGTAGTGATCCGCAAAGCATCCTCTACCGACAGAGTCATGTTATCTGTCGAACCCTTAAACATCTCTTGAGCTGCACGGACATCGGACGGTTGTAACGCCATCCATTCCCCATCCACCTCCACTAGGGGAGATTTCAGTGCCATCAAGCGATTAAACTCCCGCTTCGAGATGGTTTTATCTCCAATCGCCAGTTGCCACTTAAACTTCAGTAAGCTTTGGAGTCCTAACCGTTGATTCTTCTTTTGTGGTGGCACTTCCGCCACAAGACTAATCCCCAAGCGTTTGGCTCCCGTGCCTGGTTTCAATCCTGGGGGTAGCACAATACCCAAGCCATTGTTTTGCAACCGCCATGCACTAGCCCTAATGAACTCATACACATCTACTATGGTTAGCTCACAAAACTCAGGACGGGGTTGGTGTAGGCTAGGTTCGATGGGAGGATAGAGTCGAGTCGCTAATCCTAACCCTTTTAGGAAGGTTTCCTGAGGTTGTTCAATAGTTCGTTGCTTAATCTCCAATCGCTCTCCGGAGTAATTCCAGATCGTCTCAGCATCCACCACCAGGTCTGGGTCATCAACCGCTTGTAAGCCATAAGCCAAGCCCCAATTCTCTTGATCAGAGGTAGGAGGTTTCAGGATAAAACAGGTGCGAAACAGGTTGTTGCTCAACCTCTTGGACGTCGGTGTCACTAAATTCTGTTGCACCGGAGTGTTCCAAGTCGAGAGGGCTGCGGCTAATCGACCTAGGGTTGTTGACTCTAGGGCTAGGGTTTCTGAATTATCTGAATTAGAAGAAAGCGATCGCAACCATTCCACCATCGGAGAATCTACTACTGGCACCGACTCACCCTTGACAAAATTCTGCACCTGTGTATTAACCACACTACTCAAGAATCCCAGTAGCAATTCCTGAGCCTTAACCAAATCGGTTGCAGGTTTAAGGTTGGGAGGTTGAAGGTTGGTTGGTTGAAGGTTGGTTGGTTGTAGGTTGGTTGGTTGTAGGTTGGAGCTTTCAAGGGTCAACTGTGGAGAACTAACCTGTTGTGGATAAGCACAGCAAGCCGAGGGCATGAGCTTGATATAGGTTTCTAGACGGACTTGATCGGTAGTACTATCAAGCAGAGGTTGCCAGCAAGCCCTTACCTTACCATCAGGCAATCGGTACAGTCCTGGTAAAAACTTACCCCGATTCAGCAGATCCAAGCTCCAGCGCATCACCTGAGACCAAAAACGCAACTCCCCTCCCAGGTAAGCGTCTGAGCCTTCAAAGGAGCCCAGGGGTAAAGCTTGCAGAAATCTTACCGCTGCCATCGGTTCCAGACTTACCCCTTGCACTTGCCATGGTTGGAATTCCCACTGGGTAGCCTCTGGACTATCGTCTGGACTATCGTCTGCACTATCTAAAAACACTTTGCTAGACAGCACTGGATAAGCTGGTTCACCTTTGGATGATGGTTCAGTAGGTAACAGAACAATTTGAGACTCCCAGGGATGGTGATGCTGTTGAGCGCCACGCTTACGACTACCTGAACGAGCCTTCTCAGACACCTCTAAAAATTGACCAATGGACAGACTACGAGACTCTAAAAAAGACGTCAATTCTTCCTCAGTCATCCCAAAGGGGTGAGATGACATCTCATTGGCAGTTGTTGATATCTGTGCCTTCGTGCGCCAGGTTTCTCCCCAAATAAATAGATGACCACTAGTTTCCCTAGGTATCCAACTGCCATGTAACGTTGCCATAATAAGTATTGTGTCTTTTTCTGTTATCTAGTCCAGGTTTTGTCGATCAAATTGGCTGAATTTCTCCCTTCGGATTAACAGCTATAGTATCTTAATAGATTTTAAAACAAAGGGAGTAGGGAGTAGGGAGTAGGGAGTAGGGAGTAGGGAGTAGGGAGTAGGGAGTAGGGAGTAGGGAGTAGGGAACAGGGAGTAGGGAGTAGGGAACAGAAATTATCACAATTAATTTAGGATTCCTATAGGGAATTGATGTGATTGGAATTGAGGTAAGCAAAATTAAATTAGTTTAGCTGATCCGGCGATATTAGCCCCAGATAATTTACCGTTATATTAAGATATATTCGATTATTAAAAAATTAGATATAGACTAGTATAATTCAGCAATATTTATGATAACATAAAACGGTTAAATACTTTGAGATAGTACTGAAAAAAATTGTTAAAATTTAAGTAAAATATATGTCTATTAGTGATAGTATTCAGTAGGATTGAAAGTCTTAAAAACCGCTGATGTAACTCCACACTAAAATTGGTCAGTGTGAAAAACCAAGCAACCCTAGGGCGTGTTTTCAAAGTTTTCCGCAAGATTTAGATCCCCCCCAGCCCCCCTTAATAAGGGGGGAGCCATTCTCAAAGTCCCCCTTTTTTAAGGGGGATTTAGGGGGATCTCCGAGGCAAGAAAACACGCCCTAGGGGGGCGAAAATTGCTGTAATTAACTAATTCATTTTACTCAAAAATCCATGGTTGCAACTACTGTAAATAACGCTATACCCGTCACGGTTTTAACTGGCTATTTAGGAGCCGGAAAAACTACCTTACTCAACCATATCTTGACCTACGAGCATGGAAAAAAGGTAGCGGTAATTGTTAATGAATTTGGGGAAGTTGGTATTGATAATAAGTTAGTGATAGATGCCGATGAAGAAATATTTGAAATGAACAACGGTTGTATTTGCTGTACCGTGCGGGGAGATTTAATTAGAATCATCGGTAACTTGATGCGGAGACGGGATAAGTTTGACCATTTAGTGATTGAAACCACTGGGCTTGCTGATC
>NZ_JAAHHU010000470.1:0-3320 GCF_010672095.1 Moorena sp. SIO3I6
GGCCGTAGGCCACGCTTTCGGCAAAGCCGACGCTGCGCGAACGCGAACAACGAAGTAGGTCGGGGTAGTTCACCCCCTCTAATATATATCTACATCTACATATTTTTAGTAGATATATACAGCGCCATAGTTCACCAGGAAAAAGGCTTTCCCTCATGAAGTTAGTTATTCCCGTTGCTCTACCACAACATTCCTATGATATTGCGATCGCACAACACCTTCCTGATGGCAAGATGACCACAGGTGGCTTAGATGATATTGGGGTTTGGATGAGCCGTCTACAGTTGGGCAAAAAAGTTTTAGTGGTATCGAATCCAGCAATTTTCCGAAGATATGGGAAAAGAGCGATCGCAGCTTTGGAGTTAGTGGGATATCAGGTATCCAGCCTTACCCTGCCTGCTGGTGAACGATACAAAACTGTCAAATCTATCCAAAAGATCTATGATGTTGCCCTAGAAAACCGCCTAGAACGCTCCTCGACTCTGGTGGCATTGGGCGGTGGGGTAATTGGGGATATGACAGGATTTGCTGCTGCCACTTGGCTAAGGGGAATTAATTTCGTTCAGGTTCCCACATCGCTGTTGGCCATGGTTGATGCTTCAGTTGGTGGCAAGACCGGGGTGAATCATCCCAAGGGCAAAAACTTGATCGGTGCCTTCCATCAACCACGATTTGTCTTAATTGACCCGTCGGTATTAAAAACATTGCCAGCCAGAGAATTGCGAGCAGGGATGGCAGAAGTGATTAAGTATGGGATTATCTGGGATGAAGAGCTATTTGTGAAACTAGAGGAATCGAAGCGACTTGACCAATTGCGTTACCTGAAAAAGGATTTATTAGAAACAATTCTCTCTCGGTCTTGCCAAGCTAAAGCAGATGTGGTTAGTCAGGATGAGAAAGAAGCTGGGATCAGAGCAATTTTGAACTATGGTCACACCATTGGTCATGCCGTAGAAAGCTTAACTGGCTACAAGTTAGTGAATCATGGGGAAGCGGTAGGGATTGGAATGGTAGCAGCAGGCCAGATTGCCGTGGCACTCCAGATGTGGCACTCAGAAGATGCCGAACGCCAGGATGCTTTAATCGCAAAAGCTGGACTACCTACTAAGTTACCCAGTGGGCTAGATATTGATGCGATTATTGATACCCTGCAAACTGATAAGAAAGTAAAAGAGGGTAAGGTAAGATTTGTTTTGCCTACCAAGATTGGTGAAGTAACCTTGACAGATCAGGTGCCAACTGATGTGATTAGGGAAGTCCTTCGGCAAATGCAGCTATAGCAAAGGGAATAGGGAATAGGGAGTAGGGAGTAGGGAGTAGGGAATCGGGAGTCGGGAGTCGGGAGTCGGGAATAGGGAGTAGCTTACAAGGGTAGGTTTTTGACAAA
This sequence comes from Moorena sp. SIO3I6, assembly GCF_010672095.1. Classification (NCBI taxonomy): domain Bacteria; kingdom Bacillati; phylum Cyanobacteriota; class Cyanophyceae; order Coleofasciculales; family Coleofasciculaceae; genus Moorena; species Moorena sp. SIO3I6. Next base: position 1,388 of record NZ_JAAHHU010000470.1, read on the forward strand.
GGGGCGAGTAGGTAGTTTTATTGGCGTTGCGTCAGTCTTTGAATGAATAGGAGTAGAGTGGGCATCCTGCCCGCCCGAAAATATAGAGTGGGCATCCTGCCCGCCCGAAAATATAGAGTGGGCATCCTGCCCGCCCGAAAATATAGAGTGGGCATCCTGCCCGCCCGAAAATAAGGAGGAAACTGGCAAGATGCCAGTTCTACACAAGATGCCAGTTCCACGCAAGATGCCCATTCCACCAAGATGCCAGTTCCACCAAGATGCCCATTCTACAGGTGCGACCCGTGGCGAATTAAATTCGCTACAGGTCGCACCGCTCCCGACTCCCGACTCCCGACTCCCGATTCCCGACTCCCGATTCCCAACTCCCGACTCCCGATTCCCGACTCCCAACTCAAATGTCAAGGTTTGGTAACTTGTTATTAACATCTATCGAAGATGCTATGAAACCATTGATAATCGGCTAAAGGGTTTTACCCCTCATGTCACTCAATTCCTTACTGGGTAAGACTATCTTCAGGTTACCCTAGGGGGCTGAAAGGATTTGCCCACACCATTATCCATAGCAATTAGGGAAAGTTGATCGAGAAATCGCAAAATTTTGAAAATGAGCTAGGGTAGACATTGGCCGCAATCTAGTTATGAATGCTCCCCCCAACTGCTACGGGAGGTGGGGGTGTCCGTCTTGATTACAAGGGTTTATCCCTCGCGACAGGCGGCATTCGCGCCGAAAAGCCAGGACTTTTGCTGGACTTCTCCCCCAAGTCGTTTCCGCTATGGGGCTTGTATTAGAAAATTTTACCTAGAGTCTGACGTATATAAACCGACTACACAGGATTTACAGGTTTGTTTTCCCTGGCGTTGAGAGGTCGTGCCTCTAGGTTGCTCAGAATCTTGTTCTGTCCTTTACCGTACCGCTCAAGCTAAACCAATTATACCACAATAGGCAGTTCTCAGACCCCCACCTGCGTTCTCGTGGTGGGGGAATGGGTCACTCATCTTGTTCAATTTAGGGTATGGTTGCAATTGTTACACCAAAATTCCCCAAAACTATGGGCACAGGGCTTATTGCCCAACGTTAAGGGTGAAATTAAGTGACAGCTCCTAAACTGACCTTTCAGGTTCAGTGTAGGCAACAAGCGCCAATCCGGCTATTGCTTAGGAGGCGCTGGGCTTTAAGAACGGACTGCCCTCTCTTGATGCAATAGCGAGTGGGGGAAACCCCCAAGACCGCGCTGCATCGCTGCCGCTCTGTTTTCTTGGTGTTTTTTTTAAGACTGTTGTCCTGACAAACCAGCATTTAAGGCCGTAGGCCACGCTACGCGAACGGCTTTGTTTACCAGTACATATATTATAGCAATTCCATGCATACCCTGTGAAAAATTAATCCCACACTTATTATGCTGCGCGTTAAAATGTCAGGGGCTTCTTTTGCCGTAAGCTAAAAAATATGCGACCTTAGCAGTAGTGGCAATTCGTTGTAATTCGGTTCCAGTTGAGAGGCAATATTAATGAGTGATGGTATGGCATTCCTGACGGGGGCTGCCTTTGCCGGTATGGCAGCTTTGTTTCTCCTCAAAGGAGGAGGCAATATGGTGGCGAATAACCTTCCCTCTTCCCAACCCTTCCAAATTTCCCCTAACAATCCCTATAATTCCCCTTACACAGATCAACAGCCAAACCAGGCTCTAGCTTCACCGAACTTAAATAATTTAAATAATAATTTAAATAATATGCTCAATGTTGAACAGCAGCGGCGGGACACTGAGCAGCTCAAAGCTATGGTTGAGCAACAACGAGCTGAAACTGAACAGCTCAAAGCCCAACTTCACAATCAGCAGTTACTGCTAGACAATCTAACTGCTCAGGTTGATGCCAGTGTGATCAGGGCTCCTGAGCAACTAATCCCTAATCGTAAAACCACTAATCAAAC
>NZ_JAAHHU010000471.1:0-3319 GCF_010672095.1 Moorena sp. SIO3I6
ATCCGTCATGTGATGCTGCGGATGGTAGCCCTAACTGGGGGTGAGTTAGCCCGTAGGCGCGTACCTTTATCAGAATTAGAATATCCCCCCGAGAAAAATGATTTAGTTAAGGAAGTAATTGAGCGTTTTACCAACGCAAGGTTATTGGTGAATGGAGTTGATGCTGATGGTAATACCTATGTCGAACCTGCCCATGATGCTTTGGTGCGGGGTTGGCAAAGGTTGCTGGAGTGGAAACAAAAAGACGAGGAGAGTTTAATTCTACAACGGCGCTTGACTCCGGTAGCACAGGAGTGGAAAAGTGTTCAAAACAAAAAGCAACCATCCGGTTTTCAAGCCAAGGCTGAACCTGCGATCAATTGGTTAGATCGCAAACTTAACGTCGTCGAAAACTTGTTTAATAAAATAAATTATCAGATAAATACTCAGTTGCTTCGACTATGGAAACGAACACCAGATGAGCAAGAAACTTCGACAGAAAAACCATTGCAATTTCTTTGGAATGCTGATCCTTATCTAGATGTATTAGATAAAGAACTCAATTCTGATGACAACTGGTTTAACCAGGTAGAGGCTGAGTTTGTGCAGCAAAGTGTCAAACAAAAACGTCGGAACGTTAGTTGGCGATGGCGGATTGCGATCGCAGTTATGGTGGGATTAAGTGGGTTGGCCACCGCAGCTATTCTTGGACAGCAAGAGGCGCAGAGACAACAACGAAAGGCGAATATACAAGAAATTGATGCTTTAAGAGAAGCTGCAGAAGCAAACTGGCAATCAAATAACCAATTAGAGGCGTTAATTGCAAGTTTACGGGCTGGGAAGAACCTTAAAGAAAGGCGATTATTACAAGAATCTGAGAACTCTAAGCAACGAGAAGAAGTAGTACAAACGCTGCGAAGGGTAGTTTCTCAAATTAGAGAACGTGACCGCATGAATAAGCCTATAGGTGAATTTCTTAGCGTTACCCCCGATCACAATATATTGGTTAAAAACAATTCAATACAAGATACTCGCTATTTAAATTCCGAAGGCAAAGAGGTTAAACTGTCACCAAGATTTATATTTTCTCGCAACCCTTTAAATTATAATCCCGGCATTATTTATAGCCCTGATGGAAAGCTATTTGCGACAGCAGACATAGCTGCAATACCTGGAGATCAAGAAAATAATAATGAAAATGGGAATGTCTACTTGTGGAACTGGGATAATAAGAAATTAAAAGTAAAATTATCAGGACATCAAGGTGGAGTCAAAAGTTTTAGTTTCAGTCCGGATAGTAGAATATTGGCTGTAGTTGACGGTAATGATACCATCCACTTTTGGGATGTGGAAAGACCTCAAGGGTTGTTCAAAAATACTCAATACAGAAACATAGTAGGCGTAGGTTTTACACCTGATAACGATCCACGAGTCGCAACATCTACTACAGGCATTAGTGGGTATAAAGTCTTAACATTGTGGGACTTAAGAGGTAAGCAATTGTCAACAATATATGGAGATTACGCAGATAGTGAAAAGAGTTTTGATAAAGTTTTTTTTAGCGCTGATGGCAAACAAATTGCGATTGAATATGGAATTATTCCCGGTTATCAGACGGATGCTGAAAGGTTTATAAAAATTGTACTATGGAATTATTTAGAGGACGAGTCTCATAAAAATAGCCAGACAACAAAGTTTGTAAGTAAACTGTATTCCGTTCCGTTAGAAGCAGGGGATATTTCTACATCAATAAGTCTAGACGGCAAGGAATTGTTTACTGCTTATGATAATAGCCACATTCGGATCTGGGATCTAAGAGAGAAGAATAACAGGTTGACAAAGTTGAAATTAGATGCCAATAAGATTCCCAAGGCTATAAGCATTAGTTTAGATGCAGATGGTAAACAATTAGCTATTGTGAATCAAGATGGCAAAGTCTACTTAGGAGACTTAACTAATGGAACATTTAACCTGATACCAGAAATCTCAGGTAATACAAAGATTGCTAATTTTAGTCCAGATGGTAAAGTACTAGCGACTGTCAGCCAAGATGGAATTGTCGGATTATTGCACTTAAAAAGCAGAAAGTTTGACACATTACCCAAACAATTTTCAAGGCCAATTTCAAACATCAATTTTAGTCCAGATAGCAAAAAACTAGTTATTGCAACAGAAAACAAAGAACACAAAATACTTTTCAAAGTGTATGAGTTTAAGTATAAAACCAAAGAAAGCACTCAAAATAGTTACTTAGTATATCACAATAACTATGTCTTTTTTGATTCCAAAAATAAGCTAAATTACTTAGTAAGAAATGAGGTAAATCGGAAAACAACACTGCATGACTTTAAAACTGAAATTTTATTAACAAAATTCCAGGAAAACCAATGTGAATTAGTGGTAATTAATTATGACTATTCACATTTTCGAGTAAGTTTGAGTGGCGATAAAACTTTAGTAGCTTCCACAGATACTGATAGTGTTTGCGTATGGGATATGGAAAAAGGAGATAAGTTAGTTAAATTCAAGGTAACTCAAGGTAAGAATATTAAAAATATAAGTTTGAGTGCTGATGGTACCTCGATGGCTATTCTACTAGATGACGGCTCAATTGAATTAGGGCAGATTGGAGGATTAGATTATTTGCTTTCAAAAGGCTGCGACTGGGTGCGTGACTATCTGAAAAATAACCCCAATGTCGAGGAAAGCGATCGCCATCTCTGCGACAATGTACCAAAATTGGAGATCGCCGAAGACTAATCGCACTCCAAAAACTCTTGGTACAAAAGTGCGATCACTTGTAGACAGATTTACTACGGTTGTTTGGGAAGTGCGATTGACCTGCATGTCACGCTACGCGAACGTGTTCTCAAAACTTTTGTTAAATAAATGCGATTGACCTGCATGTCACGCTACGCGAAGGCACTCTCGTTTATCTTAGTTGAGAAGTAGTGCAGTCAGCGCAGTTATGCCCGTAGGGCTGATCGCGTAGCGTGGCCGTAGGCCAATCGCACCCAAAGCTAAACCTACGAGTTCGATTTACTATCAGCAACACTACGTGAACGCATCCATTCATCCAAATCGTCAGGTTTCGTAAAGTCCAACAATGCTTCCCCCAAAGCTTCAAGCTGAGGGAGGGATAAGGCTTTAACCTGTGTTCGCATTTCTGGGGACACTTCGCCAATGCGACGCAAGAGTAGGCGGAGGATGAGGGATTGTTCCCCTTCGTGACGGCCTTCATCCTTAATGTCTTGATAAATTACAGACTGCTGCATGATATCTGTGCGTAAAACCTGGTTAATCAAGTCCCTCTTTAATAATAGCCCTGCTAGAATCCCAG
>NZ_JAAHHU010000472.1:0-3319 GCF_010672095.1 Moorena sp. SIO3I6
GTTTAAGCCGGAAATTTCTGCTGCTGTTTTTGCGGCTGAGCCGCCACAGTTGCTTAAGCCGATTGTGACTTCTCAGGGAGTGCATCTGATTTTGGTTGAGGAGATTCTTAAATCGGAATTGGATGGGAAGCTGCGTTCTGAGATTATGTCTGATTTGTTTACTGGGTGGTTGAAGGAACAGATTGGGGAAGTTGAAGTTATTAAGGAACTTGAAGCCAGTAGCTTAAGTTCTAAGTCTTAACTACAACTTCTATAGCAATTCTCTATGCCATGAGGTAATTGATCCCCCTAAGTCCCCCTTATCAAGGGGGACTTTGAGGAAATGAAGCGTACCTCATAAATCCTAGAAACGCTATAACTAAATTAATACTGCCTTTAGTCTCCTTTAGCAAGGGGATGGTTTTGATGTCTAGTTATTAACTGACTGTCACACCGTTGGTTACATCCAATGGTGTGTAGATATCTTCAGAGCCAGGATTGAGGTAGGGGCGCTCGATGTCTATTCCGTATTGCTCAAACTGCTTGAGTATATATTTCATTCGAGCTTCTGGAGATTCATCACCGTTTTGATGGGCTTCTACTAGGGCATTAGCAACAATTTGGCAGCGGTTCATTCCAAAATCTTCAACAGATCTAATTTGCTGTTTGGGTGATTCTGCTAAAGCCAGCCCTGGTGCAAGCATCTTAGTGAAGATAGGAATCTGATTATGAAAGTGCAATTGGTTTTCTGCATAAACATTCTCTAGCACTGGTCTAACTAACTCGTAGTCCTCCGGAGCAAATCGAAGCATTCCTGCATCATAACGTCCGTAGTTATAAGGATTGTACAAGGTCATGAAGGTGAAGGGTAATTTAATATCATTTAGTTGTGCAGTTAGAGTTTTCATTACTGCAACTGCACCTTCAGCGCTAAAGTTGAAGTAAACAACTAATGGGTAAATGCTAAAGTTAAAGTCAACTAAAGCGTCTCCAATCACTGTATAAAACCCACGCTTGAATTGGTGAGGAGGTATTCTCACTGCTACCACATCACCCACAGCGGCTAATTGGTGTGCTAACTGAAGATGATACTCTCGCTGAATATGTATTGTCACATTTTCATGTTCGACTGCAAGACTGCCATCAGCTTCTTCTCTAAGCACACGAAAGTTTTGGTAAAAGCTCCCCTTACCCCTATTATTTTGATGTAGTTGCTCATAAAAATCCCAGTCTATTTCAAATATTTTAACAGCACTTTTTTCTAAATCAATGTAATCTTGATTAACTTTTATAATGGTTTCCTGTGTAAGTGAACCTTCGTAGTAAATACGACGAAGTAGACTATTTAAACTTCCATTGATGTAATTCTCCTGAATTTCCTCAGGTAATTGCTGAAGTTGTTTTATTAACTCTGCAGGAAGTTTTTCAGAGTTGTAGTTAAGATGGCAGACAAAAAAATCGGAAAAATTAATTTGAATATGATCAGCAATATCTTTAAGTGTTTGCCGTGAATACATAATTTGATTTTGGACGTAATTAAAAATATAAGATTTACTATTTTTTGTTACTATAACAAATAGTATTTTAAGGTTATTACTCAATTCACCATGCTAATTCTTTTAAATTTGGCAAAAGAGATTTCAAAGATTTTTCTGGATTGCATAGCATATTATGGGACAATTTAAGTATAAAAATTCCTTGGTTATTCAAGCCTTTGAATGAATTAATCATGGTTATAATTTTATAAATTAATGCAAGACCAGTAAACTGGATAACTCGCTCTAGAAAGCAAGGATAATATTTAATAATTTCGGGAAATTTACTAATGTAACCTTTGAGCAATGCTAACACTGAAGGTTGAATGGCTTCTAAAGGTATGACTGCTAGCTGGAATGATTTCTCCAATGGAAGAGCAGGATGTAAAAATATACTATTTAGCCATAAACTAAAATAGTCGGCAATCACCGTTCCTAGATCAAACGCTGGATCACCCCAACTACAGTTGTCCCAGTTAATAATCTTAATAAGATTATTATCAAATTGCTTACTCTGAAGTAACATATTTTCCCACTCTCTTGGGATTAAAATGTTGTCTAAACAAGAGCTATTGTTGGTCAGACAATAGTGATTATGTTCTGAAATAAGCTTTTTTACTACATTATTCATACTTTCATCTCTTTGATAGAGCTTCATAAATTTCATAGATTCAGATGGCGAAATAAAGAAGGTTTCAGGAGTAATTATTGGTCTTAGATAAAAAGGATAAGGAAATTCATAGCAAAGTTTTTCTCCAACACTTTTGTTCAGAAAATTATGGGATTCTGGATTAACCATAGTCTCTTTATGTAGAGATGCCAAAGATAGACCTACTAACTCCGGAATTTTCGTTGAAAAAGCTTTATAAGTTAGGTAATAATCTCTTAAATTTAGATAATCTTTAGGACATTTATAGATAAGTATTGAGTTATTTTTGTCAAATCGGAGTATCTCTAAGCACAAGGAAGCAGTGTAGTCTAAACCCGGGGTAAATTGTAAAAATTTCTGGAGTTGCCATTCATTCAGAACTTTGTTTTTGATCCCATCAATGTAATTGTAATGTTCTTGCTTAAGCACTATATTAAAATCACTCAGTGTTCTGAGAAAAAAAATCCTACTGCATTCTAGTTCACTCCCTATTACTTCTAAGATATCAATGTTGACTGATTCTAAGTTATGTTGTTGGCATATACCAGAATTAATTAAGTAATTTTTTACGTTATTAGAGCTTAATTTTATGTTCATGAATAGCCTCCATATTCTGTATAATAAATAGGAAAAATGGGAGTAAATCTATCTAATAATAGCTCCCAGTTTTCCTAAACGAACTATAATGGTAATGGTTAATAAATTACCATTTTATAGAACTGCTAGTTGTTACATCGCGAAGCAACTACCACCACATGACTGTGCACAAGAACCACTATTAGTTACAGCGTTACTCCGTAAACCTCCATAAATATAATCTACAGAATCATCACTTAGTGTATATAGGAAAGTTTCTGAATCTGCAAATAATTCAACACCAGCAGGTTTGATGTCGTTAACCTTGATTTTAGCCATTTGAGTTTTTCTCCACTAATGAATCTGTGTTCGTTACCAGGAATCAATTAGTAATTTTTGATTCCTGTTTTAATCCTATTAAAAATAATTTAGTGTGTCTAGTATTTTTAGAGCTTATTGATGCTAAAGCAAAAACATTTTTGTCATTAAATTAGATGTCATTACCTTCCGCTAAACCTATTCATAGCTCACAATTAACCTCTTATACTTAACCTCTCGCTAATTTACCGAATCAAGTAAA
>NZ_JAAHHU010000473.1:0-3311 GCF_010672095.1 Moorena sp. SIO3I6
TGATTCGGCTTTTGAGTATGGTTAGATAAATTTGGCCAAAATCACGACTATTCGCGCTCCTTTTCTCCCCATCTCCCCATCTCCCCATCTCCCCATCTATTTTTGGCCAGAATGAAACAGCCCTACCTCCTGGGAGGGGTTAGGGGTGGGTCCCTATCTCCCTATCTCCCTATCCAACCAATCTACTATCTTTGAATGCAACTCGGTATCATATCATGTCGGGTTAAATGCCCCTGATTCAGCCACTTTCACCTCAGGCCACCAATAAGATAATGTCAACCCCAGCAATCAACTCCTGCTGTTGGAGTAATTGAAGACATCGGCGCTCGACCCAGATGCGACGTCAGCCCTTACAAAAAATCAACGATGCTGAAAGCCCCGTGTCTAATGGAGTTATTCATAATCGCTAATTAACTATCACTCTTCTGATAGCTGAATAAGAATGAAACAGCCCTGCTTCTAGGCATGGGGAGTGTCAATTGAAAGACTAGTAGTTGAGTCCCCGTTTTTGATAACGATACTTAGCGACAATCGGATAAACTACATTACGGAGCCGGTTGAGAGCTCCCACAGGACGATGAACCACTAAGCCATTCCACGGGGAAAATCGCAGGTTTTCAGCAGAGTCGTATTGTTGGTCAAAATCGATGATCTGATGCTTGACAGTGAGGCGACCAACGGTAAAAAATGGTGACTTCTTCTCACTCCAACGAATTGTGACATCATCGATGGACATTTTCGGGTTGGTTTGGAATTGGATACCAAAGTCCCAGCAATAAAGAGCATCGGTTTTTGATAGTTGTTCGATCAGCTCGTCTCGATAGTAATTGTCCGGTTTGCTTCCATCCAATCCCAGAGCCTTAGCGCGATTGATGAAGGGAAGTTTGGGAATACCTGGTCGGGACTGATATCCCATCCTTTGATGGGGAGGCTGGCATGAAACAGGGGTGAAGGCGTATTTGATCACAGCGGGATAGTCAACAGGAACTAAGCCCGGTTGAGACTGATCAAAATCTGGTTTGAGTCCAAGGGCATAAGCAGAACCACTCCAATACCGTTCCGTTAATAAACTCTTTGGGGTTCGAGCTGTTACTTTAGCTAGGGCTAGCAATTGCCTGGGATGACTCCTGAGCCACTTCTGGGCAGCTTTTTCTGAGTCAACTATGGAGCCAAAAAATTCCTAATAATATTTGATGGTTTTGATAAAAAAGATCTTAGCATTTTGAACAATAATATCTTGAGTATTTGGCTCGTAGCTTTGTTCAAAGCTTTCTCCTTCCACACCAATCACTTTCACAGACATTGAGCGTGTGTCTGAGACATAGTCGTTTTCAACATTTGTTCGCCCATTGGCAAATCGCAGCTGAACAGGATATTGTTTCGGTGTCGCAAAAAGTCCTTGCTTGAGGGAAATCCCATTAAGTTGCTCTTGAGTAAGCCGAGTTCGTTTTGCCAGTTCACTCTTAATGCTCTGTTCATCAAAATCAAAAATTTCTAGGTTTCCCTCCACCGAGGCGTGGGTTTTGGCATGGGTGTCTCGCAAAGCCCGTTCCTGATCCTTGTAAAGCTTATCCATCTGAATCCTGACTTGCTCCGCTACAAGGTCGTAAGAGTTTATTTCGTCCTTTTCGGGATATTCTGTAAATAGCTTCATGGTTATTTTTTAGATAAAAATTTTGAGGAATTGGTTTTGATAAACACTCCTTGAGGATACCAGTGGGTTTGAGCGGGTACTGTCAAATTAAGTGAGCATATAGCTGGCGATTGAGACTCAAATTTTACTGAAATAAATGGTGATTTATCAATCAGAGAGCTGGAATTTTTACTTTAATTTTTCTTTGACAATAACCGATGCCTTGCTTACGGATTGTCAAATGTTACTTTATATTTTTTATACTGATAGTTTTTCTCCTGCTGTGGAGTATTGCGGTTTACCAGATCTGAGAGAGTATTTGTGTTTTGTATTACTTCCCAACCGACCGGGGAAAAGGTTTCTTCGTTGAAGATATTTTATGCCAACAGGGGATTAGTCAATGCTTGGGAAAACGCATCAATTGCTATCAGTCGGTTAACCAGGGGAGCTACTGCTGCATTTGGTGGCACATCCTCGGCATAGAGTCCCACATAGAATTCAATATTGTTGACATCACCGTATAACCGTTTTAGTTCCCTTTGAGTATCTTCATCCGCCGTGATCTGATCGAAATCCGTCACCCGGGGAAACTTAGACATTTCCCGGTAATCATTATAGCTGGCCAATTGAGCTTGACGACCTAAGTCGATACTTGCCAATTCAACAGGTATTAGGAATTCTGGCGTGTTAAACAAACCAATTTTGGTGCCTGGTTGGGAACAGGTCTCCTCAAACAATTGTCCCAAGCCTTTATTGATCAGCATCTCATTATTCCAGAGGCTATCCACCATCGGAATTTGCTTGCTGTCATAGGTCAGAGTCTCCGGAAGGGCACTGTGCCAACGATATACCAAATTAAATTCCACTGTAAACCAATTCTGGCGATACCACTTCTGATTGGTAAACGCTGGAGGATCGACAATGAAATTGAAGTAATAGGAGGTAATATGATTAACATACTCTTCCAGCACAATTTTCATGATTACCACCATCACGATGTTTCTGGCTGTTTGGAAGAGTCGCTCGTCATCCCAATCGGGATAATGCTTAGCCAGTAAATCACACAGGCGATTGTGTTCCCTCAGACACAGAACATTAAGCATTACATAGCCAATTTGGACATTGGCTCGTTCGACACCCATAGCAAATAGTTTTGCTTTCTTGGCTGGGTCGAGTCGCTTCTCATCATTGAGCGGCTCATACAACCCGTCAAACTCTGGTTTGACCACTCCGTTTTCTGGATCGTCGTAATAGAAGAGGGGATATTCTTCACCATTGATAATCTGGCTTTTCAGTTTCCCGCCCTGATGGGATCTCAGCATGTCTGTAGATTTTCTGTTCAACCCATAGACGGGAGATAAATCGATGCCGTGGTTTGAGGTATTCTTTAATCTATTGTAGTGATCAGTGCGCAAAAAGCCATCGGTAAACCACTGCACCCAATAGGGAAACAGCAGGGTAGACTTCTCGGAATAGATGGTTTTCCCCTCTTTTTTGCGAAACAAAACAGCAAGGTCTTCGAGAGGAGGAAGGTTACCTGCTTTGTTGAATTCTGGATCGGGGGGTAAATGTCGTCCGCTCCAGGTTCGGTCTGTTAATGAGTCCCAAGAAGTATAGGGTGCGATCGCGCTTAACTTATGGGGACGAGTGGGAATTTTGTAGACGACATTGTTAATCA
>NZ_JAAHHU010000474.1:0-3302 GCF_010672095.1 Moorena sp. SIO3I6
TATTTTACGATTTTAGATGTTTTGGATTTAAATTGGTTATTCCCCGTTCCCTGTTCCCTGTTCCCTGTTCCCTGTTCCCTGTTCCCTGTTCCCTGTTACCTGTTCCCTGTTCCCTGTTCCCTGTTCCCTGTTCCCTGTTCCCTGTTCCCTGTTCCCTGTTCCCTGTTCCCTGTTCCCTGTTCCCTGTTCCCTGTTCCCTAAAATATTTAGTGATTACTCGAAAGAGAAAGCAGCGATCGCTAAACAACCCCATCCTAGGATCAACGCCGCACCACCTAATGGTGCGATCGCTCCTAGCCACTTGATCCCGGTTAAGCTCAGGGCGTACAAACTGCCTGAAAAAATGGCAATTCCAGCGATAAAAGCTGAGCCAGCTACGGTAAGGGGAGTTTGTGCTACTTCTGCGCGGCTCAACAACAAGGCTACTAACATTAGCGCTAGGGCATGGTACATTTGATACCGGGCACCTGTCTGAAAAATTTCCAATGCTCGTTCCGTAAGTTTTTCTTTCAAAGCGTGGCTAGCAAAGGCTCCAGCTGCTACTGATAATCCTCCTAAGATCGATGCGATCGCTAAAAAAATCCGAGTCATCAATTTTATTAGTCCTAAATCCTAAAGTGTAAAATTATAAAAGATTCTCCCTTCTTCAGTAACCTCAAAGGTAGCATCATACTCTCTAGCTTTTTGATCGAGATAGTCTTGAGCTACAGCTATAGGAAGTTTGGCTGTCATTGCTAATTTCAATACTGAAATTCTACCATTTTCGTCTTCAATCAAGCTATAAAATGTATACTGAAGGTGTTCGAGGACTTCTTTTTGCTCTTGTCGATACATTCCCCATGCTAACCATACTCCCCAAAAGGTAGCTGGGATACCTACTATCAAACTTCCCAGCGCATCAACTTTATCCTGCGACGTTGCTTCCCTTCGAGTTGATACTACAACAGGTACCATCAATAATAGAATACCAAAGGTCAGGACCAAACCAGCTGATATTTTTTTAAACCGTTTCATTATAATAGCAAACTTTTAACAAAGATGGTTTATTACCATGACCAGACAATTTCGATTAGGTGTAAGCTAAAGGCCTTTGGCAACGCTACTTGAGGTGCTATCAGCTAATCAGCTATCAGGTTTATTTTTAAACTGACCGCTGACGGCTGACCGCTGACTGCTTATTTTTTTTACTTACGAATAGCCTCCAATAAGCGAGAATAGTAAAAGCTAGTGCTAGTCATTTCTTGTCGCTGAATTGAAAACCCATTATTTTCTAAAATAGTAACAATATCTGCTTCTCGATGCTGATAGGCACGAGTGGTTTTACTTGGTCCTGGAAAAAACTCACCAATCTTTTTAAGTGCAGTAAGAAGCAACGTTTTCGGCGCAAAGCTAAGAATTAAACGAGACTCGGCCAAAGAGGCTAAGTGAGTTATCATTTCAGCCGCTTTATCCTGAGGATAATGAATCAAAACATCTAGACAAATTACGGTGTGGTAGCTACCACCTAACCCTTCCAAATCCTTGACCATAAACGAGAGATTGTCACTATTCCCTAAACTCTCCTTAGCCCTTACCTGCGCTTCTTCTACCATTTTGTGAGAAATATCACTCGCAAAAACTATAGCGCTAGATTTTGCGAGTGGAATACTTAGACTCCCAACACCACAGCCAGCATCACAAATCGACAAACTTGACAAATTTCCATCAGCCTCCAGCCAACTGATCACTTTATCCACAGTCTGCTGATGACCAATCCGGATATCTTGCTGTACCCGGTTAACCTCGCCATCACCATAAATCCGCCGCCAACGGTCAAAACCAGTGGCATTAAAATAATCCTTAACAATCGCCTTATCATTAACTGTATTCATATTTAATAACAAAAACTCTCCTGAGCTTGGTGTCTTTCCCGTATTTACGGTTCATCAAAAATCATCCCATGGATATTGACGACCTTCTCCAATCCTTTAAATACTTTGGCGTTGAGCTTGGCTTAGAACGCATACAGCAACTTCTATCGCGCTTAGGTAACCCCCACCAGAAGTTTCCAATCATTCACGTGGCTGGAACTAATGGTAAAGGCTCAGTTTGTGCCTACCTGTCTTCTATACTCACCAAAGCTGGCTACCGAGTCGGACGTTATACTTCTCCTCACCTGGTGGATTGGACAGAACGGATTTGCCTTAACCAAGAACCCATCTCCACCCATACCCTAGGCACAATTTTGGAGCAAGTTATCGCAGCAATTCCAAAAAACTGTTCCGATCCACCAACCCTATTTGAAGTGACTACTGCTGCTGCTTGGTTGTATTTTGCTCAGCAGCAGGTGGATGTGGCTGTAATAGAAGTGGGATTGGGAGGACGGCTGGATGCCACGAATGTATGCGATCGCGTTTTGGTTAGTATTATCACATCCCTGAGTTGGGAACATTGGCAGCGCCTTGGGCCGACCTTGGCTGATATTGCCAAGGAAAAGGCTGGAATCCTAAAGCCTGGGTGTCCTGCGGTCATTGGTCCCCTCCCGCCTGAAGCTAGGGCAGTGGTTGAATCAAGGGTGAATCAGTTGGGATGTCCAGTGGTGTGGGTAGACTCGGCAGTGGAGTTGCCAGAGGGTAAGACCCCAAGCACCGGAAAGCATCTCAGATGGGTGGAGTATGGGGGGGTCAGCTATAGTTTGCCCTTGTTGGGGGAGGTGCAGTTGGTTAATTCCGCGATTGCGATCGCAACGGTACAAGTTCTGCAACAGCAGGGTTGGGAGATTCCAGAAAATGCGATCGCATTGGGGATGGCCAAAACCACTTGGCTGGGACGTTTGCAGTGGACTAGCTGGGAGAATCACCATTTACTGATTGATGGAGCCCATAATCAAGCCTCTGCTCAGGCGTTGAGACAATATGTTGATACCCTAGGTAAATCCGTCAACTGGGTAATGGGTATACTCTCAACCAAAGATCATGCTGGTATTTTTAATGCCTTGCTCAGACCAGGGGATCGATTATCTCTAGTGCCAGTACCTGATCATAGTTCAGCTGAGCTAGACTACTTGGCTACTCTCGCGCAACAAATTTGTCCAACCTTAGCCGATTGTGCTACTTATCCAGAGTTAGTGACAGGACTCCGTGCTATTTTTAACAAAGCCGAACCTGACGAGAGGATTACTGTCCTTTGTGGCTCTCTGTACCTAGTTGGTCACTTTTTGCGAACACAAGCTTTTGTTAACAGTAATGGGTAATGGGTAATGGCTAATGCCTACAATAATCAATTTCACGATTAATCAAAAAATTGTCATGATTGTGAGATAG
>NZ_JAAHHU010000475.1:0-3301 GCF_010672095.1 Moorena sp. SIO3I6
ATTTATCCCTAGCAATCACGTTTCCATTATAAACGAATAGGTTGACTTAAAAAAAATAATAACGGTAAAATTAAATGTAGTTTACATCTACTTAAAAATTGTATTCGCGCCTCATATTTTTTTTTTAAAACTTTTTTTAGTAATTGCAAATTGCCATGGAAATCCAAGACTACTTCGACTTCCTAGCCTCTGACGACATTCGCATCAAAGGTAGCCGCATTGGTATCGAAAGCGTCCTCTACGAATATATCTACCGCGCCAGAACCCCTGAAGAAATTACCCAACAATTTGAGACCATTACCCTAGAACAAGTCCATGCCACTATTCTCTACTATCTACACAACAAAGAAGAGGTTAGCACTTACTTAGCTGACTGGCTAGAGTTTTGCCGCCAACAAAGAGAAGAACAAAAACAGAATCCTTCTCCTGCACGGCAGAGGTTCCGGAAATTGAAAGCAGAAGCCGCTCTGGAGCTAGTCATTAATCCTAGTAGGGTGGGCAGTGCAAGGGCTGTTTATTATGAGTCTTTTTAGGGGGAGATCGTTCACACCAGGATTGAGCTTTGCTCACGCTTTGCGATTAGCCCGAAGGGCGTTGGCTAGCGAACGCGTACGGCGATAACGCCCAGAATGGATATCTAGCAAGAGATGCACGCTTATCATACTATCAGACAATTTGTGCATGAAGTTTAAGCTATGGCCATCGCACAAAGTGAACAGCCTACCCCACACCCCACACCCGGTCACCCCACACCCCACACCCCAGGCAGTGCCTACCAACGAGGTTTGCAAACTTGATTATCTGTCTGGTGCACTGCCCACCCTACATCAACTAATCATTATTGCTTCCCTGTTCCCTCTTCCCTCTTATCTGTTCCCTGTTCCCTGTTCCCTGTTCCCTAAAACCCAAAAATTTGTACCTCACCCAATTGCAAACCGCTGTATGATCCTCTAGCTAACCATCACGCGGCGATTGTACTCTTCAACCAACTGAGCCTCATGTTCACCATGAAAAAATGACAGCAGAGCAAACCGTTGTCCTTTAATAACATCTGTAACCTCGTGAAGCAGGGAACAGGAAAAAATTAAAGCACTGCCTGTTTCCGGCTGATATAAATCTAATCCGTATTCTGGAAATCTTAAATAGCCCCCTTCATAGTCTTCCACATTCAAGTTAATAGTCATAGCAAAGCGACGGTAGGCAGTTCCTTCGGTAGCATCATCCCGATGGGGTCGAAAATATCCGCCAGTATTCGCATCATAGCAACCAATCCGAAAACTCTCAAATCGAGTAATTTCAAAATGAAAGGCTTTCTTGATTGCAGGGCGAACCTGTTCACGGATGAAATATCTTAAACGTTGATGGGTTTCCCCTTCTTGAAGAAAATGGTCTCTGCGTCTCTTATAATCATCGTCCTCAATGGGAGTCAATTCTCCCTTATGCTCAATCATTGAATAGGACTCTTGATTGCCTTCAGTTTCCCAAACATTAATTAGGGTTTGGGAAAATTCTCTATCTAAGACATTAGGAATAAATAAAACTGGCGCTTGATTAGTAATTTTACGGGTAACTTCTGGAGATTTATTCATTATAGGTTAATTAATTAAATAATAAAGGGAGTAGGGAGTAGGGAGTAGGGAGTAGGGAGTAGGGAGTAGGGAGTAGGGAACAGGGAACAGGGAACAAAAATTCTCACAATTCCTAGACGGATTGCTATCAAATTATGTATTTAATTACCAGTAGGGTTTGTTATTTCAGGCACCCTACTGGGCTGTTTCCTATGGGAGAATGTCAGTTTTGTTAATCCCTGATTCAGATCCCCCTAAATCCCCCTTAATAAGGGGGACTTTTGAATCTAATTCCCCCCTTTTTTAAGGGGGGTTAGGGGGGATCTATATACATAATTACAAAGGTGACATCCTCCCGTTTCCTATTACCTATTACCTATTACCTAAAATCCAAAATGTATAGCACTACGCATTAAGCTTAGGACATTGATACAACTTGAAAAGCTGTTGTAGTCAACTTTAGCATGCATGCCTTTTGCCTTTTGCCTTGGGCGTAGCGCTATACATCACCAGTCCTAGTTATATAACATGACCTGGATGAAAACCCGGTTTTGGACTTTGGATCTCTTCGAGAAAGTCTGGTGGTGGTGGTCCTTCCCGCAGAATGAGACAGTCGTGGGGTGGTGGTGGTGGTCCTTCCCGCACAATGATCCAGTCATCGAATGGAGGAGGTCCTTCTGGTAGAATTGGGAACTTTATGTCATGGATCAATTTCGTTCCCCCCTTGATGTCTTTAGTTTTTTCGTGAGCTAAATTGCTCACATACTCTAACAATTGATCATCACTGGGAGAATCCAGTTCGTAGATTTTAACCATGTTGCAATGTAACGTTAAGTGGACAAATCTGATACTATAGCGGTTGTAAATTGGGTGAGGTACACAGTTTTTTTATTTTAGGGAATCGGGAATCGGGAATCGGGAATCGGGAATCGGGAATCGGGAATCGGGAATCGGGAATCGGGAATCGGGAATCGGTACTTCACCTATTTGATAAATACTATAAAGCTATTTTCTGTGTTCCCTGTTCCCAGATCCGCTGTTCCCTGTTCCCTTTATTGACTGGTTCTTTCTCAATTTTGTCTAAAGCAATTTTAGCTTTTAAAAGAACTCTCCAATAGGCTAAATTACTAGTCCATGCTGTTCGAGGTAACAAGGTTGGAAGAGATTCTTCTGGAATTTTAGAGTTATCAATAGATGGTTCAAACGAGTTATTATTATCCGGCATAGTGGTATATAGCGTTTGGATCTGGGTTGTAAACACACGAATTGCTGAAAAAGGCAAAAGGCAAAAGGCAAAAGGCAAAAGGCAAGAGGGGAAAGAGATCCTCAGTTTTATTGTCCAAGAAAAAAAGACCTTCTAGGTTGACATCTCAAATACAAATGCTATAGGTTTTTTAGTTTAGATGTAAACAATTGATAGAAACAGGGAGTAGGGAGTAGGGAGTAGGGAGTAGTCAACAGTAATAATATTTGATTATTTAAGTACTTAAATTGATTGTTGTTACTTCTGATATTAAGTTTTTTTGTACTGGTTTAATATCTCAGTTAAATTGAGACGTTCCCGACAACTGCGGCCAAGTCTATAGCGTTTATAATAGTAATGAGTTACACATAATTTTTTCTCTATTCCCTACTCCCTATTCCCTACTCCCAACTCCCGACTCCCGACTCCCGACTCCCGACTCCCGACTCCCGACTCCCCTACTCCCTACTCCCTACTCCCTGCTCCCTAA
>NZ_JAAHHU010000476.1:0-3292 GCF_010672095.1 Moorena sp. SIO3I6
AACTCCTCAGTTTGATAACTGATACAATTGTTTCAACTGTAACTCCCAAACCAACTACGAACAAAGGATCTTTTCCACATCTGCTCATCCTTTTGTAAACAAATATTAATTTCGCCAGCCGTATCTTGCTAAGGGGGATTTAGGGGGATCCCCACCTCATGGGATAGAGAATTGCTACATTACTTATCTTCAATTACAATTTCCAAAGTAGACGACTTTTGGAACTGAATCTCTGCGCGTTCTACAATCGCAATGGGAATATTGTCCTGATAGGAGCTACCCTTGGCTCTGAGTTCAAGCTGATCAATCGTGTAGCTAGAATCTCCGAGAAAGCTTCGGAGTGCTTCCATTAACTTCTCCTGATTTTCCTTTGAAACTTGGCCATTGCTGATGAAAATCTTAAGGATTTCCTTGGCCAGATTGCCTGCCTTAGTCCTGATATCCACCAGCAGCAGAGTTTTCAATTGGTTATAATCCAGATTTTCTCCCACTGCTAGTTTGGGTAACTGCTCCAGAGAGGGAGTCACAATACTTGTAACTGCAGCTTTCATGGCACTCTTAAGTTGTGCTGGAGCAACAGTTTCGGGAACTGCAACCGCCGGAGTTAGCCTTAAATTCAAAGTAGCGATCGCAACCTCAACAACCTAGATATCGCTGGTAATGATAAACTTATCAGCATCACCTAACTGAGTTTTTTCAAATTTGTTTACCTGAATTTGCTTCTGGTCTCGGTCAATTCTATCCTCAGCATCTTCCCCATTAATAAACCGAAAATCCTCCAGTTTCCAATTAATATCTAGCACTGATTCTACGGTTTTTGCTTGCTTAACCAGCTGCTCAAGTTGAATATTTTCTTCTGGTTGGAGTTGCTCAAAATAAGCACTAACCTGCTCCTCAACCTGTTGGTAAATGTGCTGCTTCTCTTGTTGGGTAACTGTAACCGGTAGGATTAACTTCAATGCTCCAGTAATGGTGAGTAATCTCTCATAGAGAAATACCGAACTGAGCTGAGCCTGCTCCACAAACGTGACCTTAACGGTTTCGCCATCAAAGGGAATCCCTGGTTGCCAGAAGGAGGGAATTAACTTGATTGCTTCGATGGTGGTGATTGTTTCAATTCTTGCCTTAATCTCACTTTTAACCACTTCCTGGGATGGTTTGAAGTCAGCAAAATATTGTTTTAGCGCTGTTTCAATTGCCTGTTGTTTCTGGTCATCTAGTGCTTGAGCCTTAATTTGTAAGGCTACAAGCAGGGGTTTGATTTCTGAGGCAACGCGAACCGAGTGGGGGGTGAACTTTTCTAAGATATCTACTTCTAGCCGTTTCACTGGCGTTTCGGAGGATTTATAGTGCTGGGTAGACAGTTCAGTGCCTTCTGAATTACGAATACTGGTCGTGAGGGTAAAATCAACTAAATCATTGACACCGTTGCAGCCTAGTATCTTCCTCGTGAGTTGAGAGATCAGCAGGGGTTGACCCATTTTCTGGTCTTTGAGATGGGAGATAATTGTCTGCTGGACCTGTTCTTCCAACTGTAGCCGTTCCTCTGGAGACAGTTTCAGTTCTGGTTGGAGTTCAAGTTGGAATACCCCATCAACGTTCACTGCTGTCGCCGGTTTAAGTAATGGGTAGATTCCCGCTGCCTTAACTCGGTCAATTTCCTGTTTGAGCTGACTAACTTTCTCAAGATCTGTAAAATCAATGCCATCAACGAATATTTCAATAATGCCAAAGTCTTGCCGTGAAATAGGCCGCTCATTGCTAACCGTAAGAGTTACCCTATCAACCACTAACTCTTTCCAAGTTGCATTAGCCTGAGCTTCCCCAGCTGCTCCAGGAATACCAGCCTCTACCTCCACCTCCACTGCTGGATTTTGACCTGCTGAGAGGATTACCTCTTGAGTGGTGTGATAGTCTTTAGTTTTTGTGTCTGAGACTTGGAGTGTTATAGTTGTCCCTTTGGGAACCTTAAGCTCTTCAGTAAGGGACTCACGATGAGTAACCATTACCTTGCCCCTAGGGAAGTGGAAGTTTTCTCTAACTTGCACTTCCCTCACCCCAGGTAAACTCAACAGAGCATTCCGGATGGAAGTAGTATTACCGCCACTGGTCGCCAACAAGGTTTGCTTGGCTCGTTGGCGCAGTTGTTCGTCACTCTCCTGTAGTTTACCGGTAAATCCCAGGGTTTCTTGATTATTAACTGACTTCACCCCCACTACCGGCTGAGGCATCACCACAATGGTTTCAGCTTCAGTTTCCTCTGTTTTACCCCGTCGTAGAGCCTGGACTCTCACCTGGGCAGTGGTTTGGTCTTTGGAAATCTTGCCTTCTTCAATGGTCTTGTAGGCTTTTTTGGGAGACTCCTGGGTATCTTCCGTAGTAACTAGTGTACCTTTGGGAATAAAAATATCTTCATCAATGCCGATATCTCGCGTAAAGGTAACTTTTCCGGTAGCATAGTCCGGTTCTCCCCGCTTAATGCCTAAAATGGCAACGACTTTGTCAAGGTCAATGCCTTCGGCGGTATCCACAAAACCAGAGAGATATACCCGTTGCATCTGCTCGTAGAGGACGGCGAGTTCCCAAGCAAAAGATTCGTATAGAGTGCGCACCACACTGCCTTCTTGAAAATCAGTTAGTGTGGGAGGAGTGCGACTCTGCATGGCCTCGAACAGTTGAGCAAAGCCTTTTTTCTCAAAAACCATCAAATTACCCTCCAGGTAGGGAAAAGCTCAGGGTCAAGGGTGTTTCCTGGCCTACAGCTTTAAGGACTAAAGTTGCTACGAGTGTATAACGTTGCTGACGAGAGGGAGGCTCAAAATCTATGGCCTTGATTTCTTCTATCCGAGGTTCTTGAGCTAGACACTCACGGATATAGAGATTAGCAAGGGAGCGAAGACGATTATTATTTTGTTCACCCACTAACAGGTGGAGCCGTGACCCATAATTGGGATGTCCCAAAGCGGCAAGCTCCCCTTTACGGGTGTAAAGGCGATTGAGAATTGCCTGAGCCAAATTATCTAAACCTGTCGCTGTGGCCAAGTCACGATTGACACTTTGAAGGTCTACGAATTGTCGCTCAGAAATGAATTGTCCGCTGTGGCGGCGAGTGAATAATAAATCTTTTTCCATTTGGTGATGGGGAATGGGGAATGGGGAATCGGTAATCGGGAATCGGGAATCGGGAATCGGGAATCGGGAATCGGGAATCGGGAATCGGGAATCGGGAATCGGGAATCGGGAATCGGGAATCGGGAATCGGGAATCGGGAATCGGGAATCGGGAATCGGGA
>NZ_JAAHHU010000477.1:0-3281 GCF_010672095.1 Moorena sp. SIO3I6
CGAGCTCCTGTAGCTATGGTGACTTGCTTTCAGACTTGTGACCTTCAGATAGTAAACGTCGCTCAAAGGTACAACTTTCTCTTCCGCCAATCTCCCCATCTCCCCATCTCCCCATCGCCCCATCTCCCCATCTCCCCCTCTCCCCATCTCCCCATCTCCCCATCTCCCCATCTCCCCATCTCCCCATCTCCCTATCCAACTAATCTACTCTCTTTGAATGCAACTCGGTATTAATGGGTCAAGCGCACCTAACAGGGAATCAACCTAAAATAAAACTGTACCTCATAACTGCGAGAAACGCTATAGTATCATAGATCTAGAGATTAAATAATAAATATAATTCATCATGGCTGATTCTAGTTCTTTAAATAAACCAACTGTCTACTCTTCTGATGCTCCAAGCTGTGATGATTCCGTAGTTCATCTAGATAATGTGTGGCAGGTCCAGAGTAAGGTTCTAGCAACGGAAAAAGCGCAACAGATGGCAGAGTTTTTTAGCGTTCTTTCCGACCCTCATCGGCTAAAGTTGCTTTCAGCCCTCGCACAGCAAGAGCTTTGTGTCTGCGACTTAGCAGCGATAGTAAAAATGGGGGAATCGGCAGTATCTCATCAGCTACGAGTATTGCGATCGCAAAAGCTAGTAAAATATCGCCGTCAAGGTCGCAACGTTTACTACAGTCTTGCCGATGAACATATTGTGACTTTATATCGAGAAGTAGCTCAACACCTTGATCAAAGTTGATTATTGAGCACAGATAGGGGAAGAAGTATTAAATAGTTGTAACAGTATTTTTTATACAGCCATTTTAAATTTGTGAGGTACATATTTCTGGGTTTTAGGGACTATTAAGCATGGTATATGGGAACAAATAAAAAAAAATTGTACCTCATAATTATGTAAAAATTTGTAAATAATTTATTTTGCACAGCTGCTTACTATATAATTTGAATAATCTTTTGTCTGAATAGTCTTTCAGATATTCAGGAGATTTTCGTTAGGTATTGCTATGGCACAACACCATCATCAAGACTGCTGCAATTCTGGGCATTCCGTTAAAGCGGTTGCTGAGGTGACAACCCATGATCACTGCTGCGGGAACAGTCAAGAAAAGGAGGTGACAACCCATGATCACTGTTGCGGCAACAGTCAAGAAAAGGAGGTCACAACCCATGATCACTGCTGCGGGAACAGTCAAGGAAAGAATGAATTTAACTTGTGGCGCGAGTTAAGAGCGGTCGCGATCGCTACTCCTCTTTTGTTAATCGGACTGATTTTTCAAGATAGTTTAGATCAGACTCCTTTTGGCATAGCTGAATATGCCGTCTTGATTCCTGCTTACTTACTTTGTGGTTGGGGAGTGCTAACCACTGCGGGGCGAAATATCCTGCGGGGTCGGATTTTTGACGAAAACTTTTTGATGACCATTGCCACCATAGGCGCGATCGCTATTCACGAACTACCGGAAGCAGTGGGGGTGATGTTGTTTTACCAGGTGGGGGAATTGGTACAGGGGTCTGCGGTGGGGCGATCGCGTCGTTCGATTCGAGCCTTGCTGGAAGTCCGTCCCGATACTGCTAATCTGCTAGTTAACGGCGAGATCAAAACCGTTGCCCCTGATCAAGTTGCTGTTGGGGAAATGATTCGGGTACGCCCTGGGGAGAAAGTTCCCCTGGACGGTGAGATTATTCAGGGAAGTTCCCAACTTGATACGTCTGCCCTCACAGGAGAATCAGTGCCCCGTACCGTTGTAACAGGAGATCTGGTGTTAGCAGGGATGATTAACCAGTCTGGAGGGCTAACCATTCGCGTTACTAAGCCCTTTGAAGAGTCTTCTATTGCCAGAATTTTGGACTTGGTGGAAAACGCCAGAAGCAAAAAAGCCGACACGGAAAAGTTTATTACTCGCTTTGCCCGCTACTATACTCCCGTTGTCGTGTTTCTTTCCGTAGCAATTGCCCTGTTACCACCTTTGCTAATTTCGGGAGCAAGCCCAAGCACCTGGACTTATCGAGCCTTGGTGCTCTTGGTGATTTCCTGTCCCTGTGGATTGGTCATTAGTATTCCTCTGGGCTATTTTGGCGGTATTGGAGGGGCAGCTAAGCGGGGTATTTTGATTAAAGGGTCTACGTTTTTAGATGCCTTAACTCAGGTGAAAACCGTCGTCTTTGATAAAACTGGCACCCTTACTAAAGGAAACTTTCGAGTCACCGATATTATTACCCATAATGGTTTGAGTCAAGAGCAATTACTAGAATTAGCTGCTCATGTAGAATCTGGGTCAAATCATCCCGTCGCCCAATCGATTCGACAAGCTCATGGCAAACCGATTGACAGTTCTAAGGTTGAAAATTATCAAGAAATTGCGGGGCACGGTATTCTCGCCCAAATTGATGGAAAAGTTGTGATCGCAGGAAACGATCGCTTACTCCATCGAGAGGGGATTTCCCATCATGTCTGTGTGGCTGATAGTACGGTAGCTCACTTAGCTGTGGATGGTGAATACAGTGGGCGTATCTTAATTGCCGATGAACTCAAAGAAGATGCCATCAATGCCATCCAAGCACTGCACCAACAGCAGATTAAAACTGTGATGCTGACAGGAGACAGTCAAACCATAGCTAATACTATCGCTCGAAGGCTAGGGATAGATGATTTTCAAGCCGAACTCTTACCAGAGGATAAGGTGAATGCTTTAGAGAAAATCCTCACAGCAGTAAACCAAACTAACCATAAAACTGCATTTGTGGGAGATGGCATCAACGACGCACCAGTAATTGCTCGTGCTGATGTGGGCATAGCTATGGGGGGATTAGGCTCAGATGCTGCTATCGAAACCGCCGACGTGGTAATTATGACCGATGCTCCCTCTAAAGTAGCAGAAGCGATCGCGATCGCCCGCCGAACCCTAGGTATTGTTTGGCAAAATATTATTATTGCTTTGGCAGTGAAAGTCGTCTTTATTACCCTGGGTGCGATGGGAGTAGCAACTCTCTGGGAAGCTGTATTTGCCGATATGGGAGTGGCTCTGTTGGCTATTCTTAATGCTAGTCGAGTATTGCAGATAGGGGAGCAGGGAGCAGGGAGTAGGGAGTAGGGAGTAGGCAATAGGTAAGATGGTAAAAATTTTGTGTACCTCATTAAAATAAAAACCGCTATAGAAGATTAAATGATATAACGGTGAAGTTAGTTGGTGCGACATTGATTACTCAAAAGTACTAATCTATAGCAATTCTGTTTCCCATGAGGTACAAAGGGATCCCCCTAAATCCCCCTTAAAAAG
>NZ_JAAHHU010000478.1:0-3270 GCF_010672095.1 Moorena sp. SIO3I6
GGAAACAGAGGAAACAACTGATGATACTCTGGGTGAGCCAATTGAACCAGAGACTCTTCAAACAGAGGAAACAGAGGAAACAGAGGAAATTTATTATCCCTCTATGCCTACTATTCCTACCAGAAAGTCTAGTGGACTTAATCTCACCGCCATGGGAGTTTCCACATCTGTAGCCTTATTAGTAGTAGCTGGAGGCTACTTGTTCTCATGGGGTGGCAACCAGGCAGAAGCTAAGCTAGCACAAGCTGAGCAAAAGTACCAGGAAGGGGATTTAGACGCAGCACTGAAGCTGGTAAAATCTATTCCCGCAGATAGTGAAAACTATCAAGATGCTCAAAATGCGATCGCTCAGTGGAAAAGAGATTGGCAAGATGCCAAAGCCCTATTTCCCCAGATAAAAACTGCCTTTGAGCAACAGAAATGGGTAGAGGTAATTGAGCAAGCTAGTCAGATTCCTAATATTGTCTTCTGGCAACAGCAAATAGAACCTATGGTCAGCCAATCTCAAGCTAATCTTGAGAAGGAAGCTTACCAGTTACTACAGCAGGCTTACAACCAGGCTATCGAGAGAGACTTTACTGGTGCACTCAACACATTTAAACAAATCCCAAAGGGAACAAAAGCCTACGCTACAATTCAACAAAAAATTCCGGAGTACACTCAAAAGCGAAACATAAAAGCAAACTTCCTTCTTCAGCAGGCTTACAATCGAGCTGCTCAGAAAGACTTTACCAATGCATTGGTATATTTGAAAAAAATTCCTCAAAATACCGATGCCTATCCTAAGGCTCAGGAAAAAATTGTTGACTATACCGCTAAGCAAGAAATTCGGGCTAAGTATCTCTCAAAGATGGCTTATAACCAAGCTGTTTTAAAGAACTACACTAAGGCTTTGGATTATTTGAAACAAATTCCTAAAGGTACCTCCGTCTATGCCAGTGCTCAAGCCACAATTCAGCAGTATGCTCGATAAGCTATTGTGCCGTTAAACTGTCTATTATTGAAATCAAATAAAAAAGATATATCCCAGTGCCCTTTTGCCGTAAGCTATCAGCTATTAGCTGATAGCTTACTTGTTTTACCCTACAGGAGTTAATTGATATTTACTACTAGCAACTAACCTGGGATTGCGATTCATTGCTACTTCTATAAAAGCAGGACTTTCTTTGTGCACTACTTCGGTAAATTTGCCCGAATTAGCCATAACTTTTCTACCTGGTGCGTAAGCTTCGATCACATTACCGCTCACAGAACACATTACCATTAAATAGTCACAAACTGGGCATTCAGTTTTGGTGACCTGATCTCCAGCACAAGCATAATGTGATGCTTGAGAACCGATTAAGTAGTGACGTTGAGCCATATTCCCACAGTTGGGACATCGGACTGATTGAGTTGTCTCCATTGCCGATTCTCCTCATTTACATGTCATGGCTTGAAGGAAATAAGTCAGACTTAAACTCAGAATTCAGAAAGTTTTTTAAATTTTTATGTTTTTAATTAAACCTAAAGTTGCTGTTCAAGTGCGGCAGTAAATTTTTCATAGTCAGCAACTCCTACAATAGTGTCTACCACTTCACCGCCCTTAAAAATCAGCACCGCAGGAATGCTGCGGATACTGTATTTTTTTGCAGTAGCTTTGTCGGCATCAATATCGATTTTTACTACCTTAACGCGATCTTTGTACTCTTCAGAAAGTTTATCCATTAAAGGACCAATTTTACGACATGGACCACACCAAGGGGCTGTAAAATCAACGACAACTGGAACTTCAGAGGTTAAAAGTGCATCAAATTCACTGTCTTTGATGTAAGCAACTGTACTCATGATATATTCTTGAAATTTTTTAAAACTACCACAAATTTATAGTCAACGGTAAAGGGTAAAAAGTCAATAACAGTCAAGATGGTTACCCCTTTTATCTTCCTTTAATAAAGAAGGGCGGTTAATCGGTTTGAATAGCTGTAATAACCAGGATGGCTAAGGCTATACTTTGGTTTACCATAGTTGTATGAAGTTGCTTGATGCATTAAGTTATGGCTGCTGAGGAATTAGAAAGGGATAGCCTGATCGAAAGGCTAAACCAAGGTAGACAAGGGAAGGCAACTATGGGTGGCTATGCAGGTTATGGTTCACCGGCCTTCGGTCAACGTGCCCTAAATGGTGAGTTGGTGGATGATCCCCAAGAACAGCATGTAATTGAGTTAATTCGCCGTCACCATAAATCGGGCAAGTCATTACAACAAATCGCTAACTGGCTCAATCACCATGGCTATACAACCAAGCGTGGTCAGCAGTGGAAACGAATCTCGGTTAAGCGGGTTTTAGACCGGCTATACGGTAGAACCCCTAGGGTGTCTAGTTTGCCTCAAAACCCCAGTCAAGGGAACTTAAATCAGTAAGTAAATCAGTAAGCTCCAAGCTGGTAAAGTAGTTAGAACACCTGAAACAGAACGTTAGATAAGCCAGGGTACCTGATCGGACAATCCCATCGGACAATCCCATCGGACAATCCCATCGGACAATTGCCAAGCTAGGTCAGCAATGCCTAATTATTTGCCCCTAAGCCCAAATGGTGAAAGTCCCAGTATCCCTGGCAACCTATAAAAGCCAAAAGCTATGTCATATAAGGGTTAAAGATTATTTTGCTGTAACATCTATTTATTATATACCTTTATACAAGTTATGTGCATATTATTTCTGGATTTGTGGGATTTGTCCGTAACATCCCTCTAAAAAAACCCAGGCTCAGTAAATACACCAGCGCCATAGTGTGTAGCGGTTGGCGGCGGTCGTAGGTCATGGAAGTTCACCTATCAAATTAACTATGCAACTCAACGATCGACTTATCTGCGCCCCAACCCTAGAAGAGGCAATAGATCATCAGCCTTTGATCGTTGCTCCTGACACCCTCCTAATCGACGTAATTGCTTTGATGAGTCAGGAGGGAGGCAAAAGTTGTTCATTGCCCAATTTATACTCACCATCAGACCAGCTCAGCATTCGTGAGCCACGGTCTAGCTGCGTTTTGGTAATGCACTCAGACAAGTTGCTGGGAATATTTACTGAGCGCGATATTGTCCGGCTAACAGCTAATGGCATTAACTTTCAAGAGGTAACAGTAGCTGAGGTCATGGCACAGCCGGTGATTACGTTTCCTCAAACTGCTTGTCGGGATATCTTTGCCGCCTTATTCATATTTCGTCGGTATCGGATTCGCCACTTACCAATTGTGGATGATCACGGTCAGCTTGTGGGTTTTGTCTCACC
>NZ_JAAHHU010000479.1:0-3260 GCF_010672095.1 Moorena sp. SIO3I6
ATCGCAGCCCCATCAATTTCCTGGTCAATGTCGTCTGTGGGTTGATTGCTTATTGCCATCAGTCCAAGAAGCCTTCTCTCCTGATTGACTGGGCTTTACCACCTGCTGCTTAACCCGTACTGACGTTTTTTTATATGCTTATAAGAAGTCTGATCTTGCCGATAATTCTATATAATCCAACGAAAATCTCATTTTTGTTAACGCTACTAGACATATGCAGCCAGCATTAGGCGCGACAAACGCCGACAGTACCAAAAGGCCAGTACGCCCTTTTATCCACAAGTGAGGTTGCACAACAGATGCATTGTCGGAAATCCCTACCTACTTGGTGATGGTGGTACATGAGTTTGGTCGTTTGTGTGCTTCGTCTGTATTTAACTGACTCTATGGCAGGTCAGTCGCCACCCGTTGGATGGGAGTTTCTCTTTCCTCGGCTATTTCGTAAACATCCTCTTTCCAATCAAACCGGGCATGGGCAGAGACGCCAGCAGACCATAGTTCTGGTTTCCCATATGCTGACCCATACTAAATCAACCCATCGAGGGTCACAGGTTTTCCTTGGCCAAAAGGCCACGCTACGCGTTCAACAAAACGATTAAGGTCTATAGATTGAAGCAGACATTCCTTGTTGACGTAGTTGGTTAGCAAAAGCATTTGCCTTGGCTTCGTTTTTGAATGCTCCCATCTGAATTCGAGACCCTTGTGGGAATCGACCCAAAAAAGCACCAGGGACAATTTTCCTGGCTTTTGCTAAACCACTAGAACTCCCGTCGTTGAGTATCACGTAATATTTGATTTTAGTAGATTGAGACGGTGGTGGTGCAGTGGTTATCTTTCGGGTAACCACTGGCTGTTTAGGCAATGGTGTGGCAATAGAAACCGGTCTTGGAGCAGGCTGTGAATTGTTTTGAATACCTTTATTTAAGTCTGGTTGTGACCCAGAAATCGCTTGGTTTGCTCTAGAGCCAATTTGATTCTGTACAGCGAGTTGCTTTCTTTTAGCTTCCACTTGAGCTTGTTGCTGCCGAGCTTCAGCCATGATGCGATTTAACTTCTGACGCCAATAGCCTCTTGTTGGCAAATTGCTGTTCTGAGCATAGTTCAACACATCAACCCACCTACCCTGTTCATAGGCTTGTTGAATCTTATCAAACTTACGTTCAAAGGATACCCATTCGTTGTGCCATTGGTCAATTTTGGTTTGGGCACCATTGAAAGCAGCACTACTAGGCAACACATCTTGTGCGATCGCAATTGCCCTCTTGATATCTCCTGCCTGATAGTTTTCCACTGCCCTTGCCAAAATTAGGGACCCATTATCTGCCGGTTGTGCTGGTGTTGGCTGACGGGTCTGTGGTGGTGATGGAGCCCTCTTGACGACAGGTGTAGGTTTTGGGGACACTTTTTGCTTAGGAACGTTTCTCTTAGGAACGTTTCTCTTCGGAGCAGTTGCCACCACTGGCTCAACCGTCGATACACAGTCAGTCAAATTTGTAAACACCCACCCGTTAACCGGTGAACTAATTTCTACCCAGCCAGGTTGTCCACTACCAGTTAGAACCAGACTGGTTCCCTGATTCAGCTTACCAACTTTTGACCCGTTAGGCTCGGAGCGCACATTCAACCTACTACCTGTCACCTGGCAATTACCTGGGGCAGCTGGGGCTGGTGGCTCATATACCACCGGAGCTGAACGGCGATTGGGTGTACTCCTATTAGGAATTGGTTGCGCTATTCTAGGTGGTGACCAAGAGCTAGAACGCATCGAGTAGACCATACCAGCTATCGAGGAAGTAACTAGGGCAATGCCAGTGCCAATGATCAGAGACAAATTATCCGATCTATCCGCCTTAGTTGGAGGCAACGGAGAAGGTGCTGGTTTATTTGGAGTAGAACCCCTATCAACATTTGCGTCCCAAGTTTTTTGCTCTGAGAACGGGGTTGGTACTTGCTCCGGTGGGAAGTTTTCTTCAACTGTAGGGATATTGTGAATTGAGTAGTAGGTCGGGGAATTGATGGAGTACGGTTTTGAATTAGTACTCAATTTCTGTAAGTCTCGTAAAACCTGCGATCCCGACTGGTAACGGTCTTTGACTTGATAGCGAACCATTTTAGTAAGGACATTCGCCAATCCTACACTCACTGACACCAGGGATTGCCAGTTTACTTCACCAGTATTGAGGTCTTCCTGAAACTGATCTGGTACCATTCCAGTTAGTGCCTGAATCCCAATAATCCCTAGGGCATAAATATCACTGCTGGGACAGGGCTGACCCAAAGCCTGCTCACTGGACATATAGCCAGGAGTGCCTATTACCACAGTATGGTGAGTTTGTCTATAGGCACTAGCCAGCTCAGTTTGAACTTGCTTAACTGCACCAAAGTCCACCAACACTAACTTTTTATCTGCCGTGCGTCGGATCAGGTTGTCGGGCTTAATATCGCGATGAATCACACCGTGACGGTGGACAAATTCCAAAATACCTAAGACTTCCTGCAATAGCCCAATCACCTGTTTTTCCTGCCATCGGTGACCAGGGGACAACTCTTGGCTCAAGAGATGCCCTTCGATGAACTGTTGCACCAAGTAAAACTCATGGTCTTCTTCAAAGTAGGCAAGTAGCCGAGGAATTTGGTCATGATTTCCCAGCTTTTCAAGGGTTTCAGCTTCCCTACTAAATAGGCGTCGAGCAGTTTCTAAAAATGTCTGAGAGCCATTGGGAGGCTGAAGTTGCTTAACAACACAGCTTGGGTTACCTGGACGCTTCGTGTCCTTGGCTAAATAGGTTTTGCCAAATCCCCCGGAACCGAGGACTTGAGTCACTTGGTAACGCCCGTCCAGTAACTTGCCTAACATAGGATTGATGTGCCTAAGAGTTCACAAAAAGGAAGTTTAAAACTCCGCACCAAGGGGGCGGGGTGCTAACTGTCTCATGTTTAACATACGCTGATCGGTATTATTGACCAGGATTGTGCCAATTTATATTTTGATTATCATTCAGCTATCAGCATTCAGCTATCATCATTCAGCTATCATCATTCAGCTATCATCATTCAGCTATCATCATTCAGCTATCATCATTCAGCATTATGCTTAAGGCTATCAGCTAGAGGCTATCAGCTAGAGGCTGAGGGCTGAGGGCTGAGGGCTGAGGGCTGAGGGCTGAGGGCTGAGGGCTGAGGGCTGAGGGCTGAGGGCTGACCGCTAAAGGCTGACCGCTGACCGCTGACCGCTGACCGCTGAATGCTTACGATTATCG
>NZ_JAAHHU010000048.1:0-43714 GCF_010672095.1 Moorena sp. SIO3I6
AGCAACTCCAGAAAATAGGGACCTATCTCAGCCAAGTCAGGCAGGAGAAATCTATACCTATTGAGGAAGTCGCTAACAACACCTTTATTCGATTGCATATATTGCAAGCCCTTGAAGCAGGGCAATCCGAGCCGTTGCCCGAGCCAGTTTATATTCAAGGCTTTATTCGTCGCTATGCAGAGTTTCTCGGTCTAGATGGTCCAGGAATAGCCAAAACGTTTCCAGTTAATTCTGGATTGTCCTTGAAAACCGAGAACACCGAGAAAACTGAGAAAACCGAGAACACCGAGAACACCGAGTCTGGTGGGTTAGTCTTGTATACCAATATCTCCTCAGAAGAGAACTCTGAGACTCCAACCTCTCCTCAAAAGATTCCTAGGATTGTAGCCAAAAGCAAGACTGTTAAAACTGTAGCCAAAAGCATACAACCCTATTATCCTTACATCATAATAGTAAGCTTGGTCAGTGTTGCTGGTGGACTAATTTATCTACTCAACACCGTGTTCACCTATATCACTAATCGACAGATCGAAAACTCATCAGTTGCCCAGGACCAGACAATCCCCGATAAACCAGAACAACCAGCACCAGCCCCTAAGCCCGAACCTAAACCACCCCCCAAACCCAAACCTGTCCCATCTAATCCATTAATTAAAGTACGCTTGAGTATTACAGAGCAAACTTGGGTACGAGTGGTAGTTGATGGCAAAATCGAGTTGGAAGAAACCTTACCCAAGGGATATCAGAAAACCTGGATTGCTAAACAAAAACTGACTGTGAGGTCAGGGAATGCGGGAGGTGTTTTGTATACTGTGGATCAACAGCAACCAAAATCCCTCGGGGAACGTGGTGCTGTTGTACAGAGGAGTTTTAGCTTAGCTGCTCAGTAGATCAGTGGTGCATCTTTTTGTTGTAAATCTATAACTAGAGGAAGTGTGGGGAGGGTGGGGAGAGGGGGAGATGGGGAGATAGGGAGATGGGGAGCTTGTAGGGTGGGCAAAAAGCGTTTGGTTCAAATCAGTATTCATGATTAGATTACTTTGCCCACCCTACTTTAATTGGGATTTTTTTTCACGCCAGCTTGTAGGGTGGGCAAAAACCGTTTGGTTTAAATGAGTATTCATGATTAGATTACTTTGCCCACCCTACTGGAAGATGAACTATTATAAAAGAGTAAGATCAATCACTAGATCGTTAAAGTCGCGATCGCGTAGCGGCTCTGTTAGAGCATCGCTATTTTCACTGTCATTACCACTTAAATCTTCAAAGGCGAATGTGAATTTGTTGTCACTGCTATTTCCAAGTTCAAGGATGTGGCTCATGCCATCACTGTTAGCAGCTGTGAAAGCAAAGAATACCTCAGCATCACCATTTTCAAAATCATCCAAATCCCCATCTGTAACTAAGTAGGGAGCTAGGATAGAGCCTCCTGGAAGAGTAACATCAAAATTCACCGTGGTCAAGTTTTCTTCTACCTTGAATTCAGCCACGCTGGCATTAATAGCAGCTTCTGCATAACCGTCTTGGCCAGGAGTAAGAGATTGACCCGTGATTGGATCAATTATCGTTCCCTGTTGATCAGCAATTAGATAAAAGCCAATTAAATTGTCATAATCCGCCTCTCTAGTCACAGTTGCTGTAGCTTGTCCCGAAAAGCCGGTTAAATCTAGCAGTCCATCAGAGGAGGGATTGTTATCAGAGCTGATCACGAAGGCATTGTCTTGAATTGTAGTAATTTCAGTGTTGAGCTTGATAATGTCAGCAAAAGTCACTTCCTTAATGGCTGCAATTTCCTCTTGGGTAAAGAAACCGCCATCCTCAATCGGTCTCTCGAACCAGAAGCGGTCAGCATCCCTTATGCGCTCGTATTGCTCCCATAGCATTGCTTGAATAGTTTCTCCCGCACTCGATGGAGCAACAGCATCTTCTGCAAACAGCCCAATCAATAAGTCGATATCTTCTACAGTCTGGTAGAGGTTTTCGAGAGTATTTGCCAACTCTGAATTAGAAGTAATTTCCGCAAAAGTCGTTACCCGTGGTAGACCGAGACTTGCTCGCACTTGGTTATAGTCAGCCAAGCCATGATCCCTTCCCCGTTGCTGATTAGCAGAGTAAAGGTCAAATCCGATAGCTCCTGGTATTAAAGCGTTGCGCAGGTCAAAGACTACATTAGTATCAACGTCTTCAGTAATCGTTTGACTCGCACCGCGCAAGATATTATCTATATCGCTACTATCATTAATATTGGGTGAACTAAATGTCCTTAATAATTGCAAACTTGTGAGATTACCATCAGCATCAATAGTGTCTATACGGTTATTAGTTTGGGTATGACCAACACGAAGACCAGCAGCAGCAAACTCACTAGTGATTTCTGGAGTTTGATTAGAGTTATAGCTGCTGTAGTCAGTGATCACATTACCCACCATCAGGGGGAGCCACTCGTAGAGAACAATAGCTTGATATTGGGCAATATTAATCTGGCGAGAGCGTTGAAATATCTGCTCATCTGTCCAGTCAGGATGAAACCGATAAAGTTCTTGGGCAAGGCGGTTATGGTTACGCATCCAGAGGGTATGCTGGGATGCCAAACTATCATTCTCGTTAACCCGTGTATCCCCCGCTAGAAAACCCACATCCATAAAAGCGCCTTTACCACTGATCAGTTCTCCATCAGCACCTGTGATGTTAAGGGGTAACAAGTCGTCATTAGTGGTAACTGTTTCATCCGAGAAGACGTTGAGGCGACCTTCTGAAAAAGCACGAATTGCTTGATATTCTTCTTCAGTAGACCCATAAACTACAGAAAGATCAAGCCAAGAGGTAACAATATTAATTGCTTTTCCTGGGCTCCCAGAGACTCCAGTACCGCTGAAAAACGCATCCCGTTCAAAGTCAAACTCCAAGCCACCATCTGCCTGTGTAGAAATTTCTTGAGTGGGAGGAGTGTTTGGTGGAAAATTAGGGTCATCGGCGGGAATGTCAATGGGGAAATTGAGCAATTCTAACCGGTTTTGGTTCTGTTCTTTTGACCCATTCGCTGCTAAATCAGTGTCGTGGTTGACGAACTGACCAAAAGCCCAAATGAAAGCGCTTAAGCCATTACCATTGGGATCAGACTCTCCTTCTTCTAAGTTAGAGGTAGCATTGCTGATCACTCGGGTACTAGGGCGATCGGGTGGGTTAAGCAATACAAAGGGCGCATCAGATACATTGCTTAAGCCCTCTGTATTGGATATGACATTCAATCCCAATCCATTTAATCGGTCTGCTTCGGCTTGGGTAAATATGGGAATGGGTTGGCGCGTAACAGTATTGCCATCTATACCGATCAGAGCATTGCCTTCTGCATCAAATGCTATACCCGCCGGTGACTGGATTCCGTCTTCATACTCAATTGGACTCAAACGCAGCAAAGGCGTATTAGGGATACCCAAAGAGACTTGGTCTAAATTATTCCTACTGCCGTCGATCAGGCGAATGGTAATCCCTTCATCGTTTACAACTAATGTGCTGTCGGCAAATGGGTCTCGTTGAAGAACACTGTTGAGATTTGTCATAACATTTAAATAAACCTAAGGCTTATCTATAAGAGTTCCCAACTGTAAGGAAAAAATACTAATAATCTCGACCTGAAAGTATTGCTGTTTTTAGGTAGTTTTATGGTTGACCTCTAGGGTTGACTGTGCTTAGCTGACAAACGTCACAAATAAAGATTCTGTTACTTTTAGAGCTTATGAAAGCTTATATTATATATTTCAGTAGCGCTATTAAAACTAAATAAGATAGTTTGATGCCTAAAATAGAGGTTTTTATCAGGCTTTATTCGATACCAAGTTAATTTTTATTGAGAGGATTTTAAATACTTTTATATGCTCTAGATATAATATTTCATTATCTGATATGTTTTTTTGACTTTTTTACATTTTATCCTGTTACCTTTTGCATTTTACATTTTATACTGTTGCCTTTTTACTTCTGCCTTTTGCCTTCTGCCTTCTGCCTTTTGCCTTTTGCCTTGCATCCAATACATTTTGCTTATTACCAGCGGATGTGGTATAATTAATTATTACCTTAAATAAAGTTAAAAAAAGATAAAGAAAAGGCTTCAATAAAATTTACAAAAATCCTAACTCAAGGGCTGACTGGACTTGACGGCTTAAGTTAACGAACGTCACTTGTATAACTTGGGCGAATAGGTCAAACTGGTTTTCGGTGGATCAACAGGACTTATGCAGGCAACAAACCAAGGTTTTCATGGCCAATGGCGCGAAAATGCCGAAAACGAATCTACCGCTGCTTCGGTGGAGCCCCTCCTGGAAAAACTGTCTACTGGAGACCGCACGGCCTTTTGGCCGCTATGGGAACAGTATCAAGACTATCTTTACCATCGCTGCTGCACCTGGATGGGGGGTAATCGGTCTCAAGCCCAAGATGCTCTTTCTGAGATTATGCTCAAGGCTTGGGAAAAATTGCCCAAATTTGCCGCAAAGATTACCAATCTCAAGGGATGGCTGACTAAATTTGCCCATAACTGCTGTATAGACTGCCATCGAGAAAATTACTCTGGGGCAATAGGAGTAGAAAACCTGGAAGCGATGAAGCGAAGCTTCCGCCAAAGGCGATCGCAGTGGCAGAAGGGAATGGCTTAGTTACTGAATTCGATACCCCAGAAAAGCTTGTAGAAAAGAGGGTAATTATTCGGAGATCAAATTACAGACAACGGCAGAGGAAATAACGTCACTGGTAGAGCAAGAATCTGTTGCAGCAAAGGTAATCTCTATTAAAAAAGCTCCTAATCCCCCATCAATTACGCTCACCGATAGCAATACTTGCCCGATGGATTGGGTAAAAACGCGATCGCTCAAACCAATGGTATAATAGGATTTCCAGACAAACCCACCAACTTTAACTTGCATAAAATAGCAACAATAAACAGCAATCAAAAAAAACATGAATACAATCAAAACTAGCCTCAGCAAAGTGTTAACTTTAGCCGTAGTAGCACTAACAGTAATCATCACCTTCGCGCTTAATCCCGGGGAAGCACTTGCCGGGTATTGCTGTGGAGGAGATGTCACTTACCTGAGGTATCCAGATGAGATGCAATGCGATGTCGAAGTTACTTCTGATTATGACTATCAGCTTGCTAAACTACATAACGAATCTTCCAAGCAAGTAAAAGTACGAGACTCAGCTACAGGCCACCCAACCGTCATATTACCAAATGAGTATATAGTCCTGCCCCTGCCTGAGTCTGGTGTCTTCTCTCTAAAGGAAGGAGACGGACCAGTGGACTTTGAGTGCGAATGATAAAAGCAGCAAGCCGGTACACGAGGTAATCAATTATTTCAGCTAATTTTTACCTGAAATAACCAAACCCTTAGAAATTGATTATCTAAGGTATCGCCGCTCAATATGTTACAACGCTTAACCACTCCACGCTATCTGTTAGCCAAGGAGTACAAGGTAATAACCTAAAATATCAAAGCCCCGGTAGATTCTAGTAATTTAGGTCTGGTCGGGGTGTTTTTCTGTCAGTATTCAGCCATCAGTGGTCAGCCGTGAGCTTTTCGCTCACGCTGCGCGAACAGCTTTTGTTATTCAAAACCCGTGCGTGGCACAGGCTTCTAGCCTGTGATAGCGCATTAGCTGATAGTTGTTCGCGTAGCGTGCGCGTAGCGCTAATCGCTGTTCGCTGATAGCTTACCAATTTATTACCAAAAACCATCAAGTGTTAGAATAAAATTAGGCAAAATTGGTTCTCCCAATAATTTATTAGGCTGCTCTAATACTACTTTAGTTTTCCCACACTGATAAATCTCCACTTGCTTGGCTAATCGGTTGAATAACCAACCCAATTTTACCCCATTATCTAAGTATTCCTGCATTTTTAGTTGGGCTTGTTTCAGGCGGTGGGAGACATTAATTCGATCACAAAATCTGGTGCTAGGGGTGGAAATTTTTCCCGTTGTGCCAGTGTCAGAGCCTCCCATCTTTCCCGCTTAACCCAAGCTACATCTGGTGAACGATCAGCTCCGTTAGGTAGATGAAATCCTGTGGATGAATCAAACACTATTCCCAGTTGAGATTGTTCATTCCAGATTCCCAAACGAATCAGGAGATTAGCATTTCTTGCTCCTGTTTCTCCACCGGTTGGAGCGATAATTCCCAAATCTCCTTGTACGGTTCGCTCTACTTTCCAGTCGGGATTAGCACAACACAGGTCGTAAAACTGTTGGGATGTTAGTCTGGCATTTTCTGGCATCCTCAAGATTGATTGTGTCATGAGCAAAGGGAATAGGGAATAGGGAATAGGGAATAGGGAATAGGGAGCAGGGAGCAGGGAGCAGGGAGCAGGGAGCAGGGAGCAGGGAAGACAATCTTGTGTACCTGATAGTTATGCAAACCGCTGTAACTATAGTAGTTATTATAGCAAATCTAAATTTATAGGATAGTTTAATACTTACGTTTTAGGAGCGAATTATTTTAATAAATAC
Organism: Moorena sp. SIO3I6; assembly: GCF_010672095.1. NCBI lineage: Bacteria > Bacillati > Cyanobacteriota > Cyanophyceae > Coleofasciculales > Coleofasciculaceae > Moorena > Moorena sp. SIO3I6. Next base: position 6,501 of record NZ_JAAHHU010000048.1, read on the forward strand.
TAGTTAATAATTAATTAGCGTGTATATAGCATCTATTTCAGAATATCGCTGTTTTTTATTAATCCTAAAACTCCCCAAAAAAACTTTTAAAAAACCCTTGACAAGTATGATTATAATCATTACAATAATCATTAAATCAACACAATGAGTTCAATTGTTAAATTATGCGACAAGGATTTACTCAAAACTTCAAAAAACAACCTGCTCAGCACACTCTGAAAGGGTCTCGGGAAGCAGTAATTTATAGTATGCAGAGGATGTATGCCCTAGGGTATGCGGAGATTTGCGAATGGACTCCTCTGGAGCCGACTGACGTTCCAGGCGAAGTGATGACTACACTAAACAAGTATTGGCTGTTGCCATAACACCTTAAATTTCTGGGGGGTTTCCCCCCAGTCAAAGGTTCCGGTCTGCTAACATAGGATCACATCAGGTTAGGTTTGGTAACTGAGTGACATAGCGATGCAGCGCACCTAACAACAATTTCAACGGACTTATTGTGGAGTTTAAATAGCCGTGGAAATACTATCCACGGCTATTTTTTTTAGTTTTGGTAGTGCTGTTGATTCGATTAATTGAGAAACCCTATAGTCTAAAAAGACAAGCTGCTGGGAAAATCAAATATTCCAGGAAAAACAGTTTCCAGATAAACTGATAAAAACTAGCGATCGCATTTTTATCCTCCAAGTCTACCTGGTAAGAGCGCCACCACATTACTGCCAATGCTACCAGATGGGTTCCTACCAAGAAGAGGATATTTACTGAACCGAGGAGCAGCACACTAGCTAGCACCATGGCGAGATAGCAAGCAGTAATCACTCCCCGTGCTATATTAAATACCGCTAATTTACCGAGGCGGATGGTAAAGGTAGTGATATTGAAAAGCTTATCCCCATTGATATCTGGGACATCTTTGAATATTGCGATCGCAACGGAAAACACTAAGATAAACCAGGTCAATGCCCACACTGCTGCGGTAGGCATCATCACTTGTCCCTGTTGCAATGCCCAACTAAAGTGTAAAAACAGACCTACATTAACGATTGCTCCCCGTACTGAAAAAATACATAGTGCTGCCCAAAAGGGAAACCGCTTCAGCCGGACCGGTGGCAAGGAATAGCATGTACCAATTGCCAAACTAATACTGACCATCAACAACAACCACGGCCCGAATAACCAAGCCAACAGTAGCGCTAGGATACCAGTTACCGCCACAATCCCCTGACCTAGTTGCAGAGAAAACTCCCCTGCAGCGATGGGAAGATGGGGTTTATTAATCCGGTCAATCTCCACATCGTGGACTTGATTTAGTCCTACGATATAGACATTACCGCACAAACAAGCAATCCAAGCTCCCAGCAGTTGACCGAACCCTTGCCAAGTCCAACCACTGTTAGTCATGGACACGGCAATGACATAGAGGGCAAAAACACTAAAACTCGTCCCAATAATCGTATGGGGACGAGAAAATTTCCAGAAACTGTACAGCCAAGCGGCTGGTTGCTCCAATAGATTAATCGAGGAAGGAGTAGATGCTTTAGAGGAAATCTGACTCATAGATCAGGTTAATAGTATTAGGGATTAGGGGTTAGAGTAATGGTTAATGGTTTCAGTACTTATATCATCTCAGGATAATTACCCTTACTAAAAATCTCCCCATCTCCCCATCTCCCCACCCTCCCCACACTTCCCACCCTCCCCACACTATCCCTAATCCCTAAAGCCCTACACCTGTACCGGCGTCCGATAATCTCTTCTCTCCTCGAAATTGCCTGCTGGTTCTTCCTCAAGGTTAGTAATTAAACGAACCCCGCGCTTAAAGGTAAGGTAATGCCATGCCCACTGAATCATGACCAGCAACTTATTATCAAACTCAATCAGGAAGAAGATGTGGATAAAAATCCAGGCTAGCCAAGCGGGGAAACCAGAGAACTTAACAAACCCCAAATCCACTACTGCGGCATTCCGTCCAATCACCGCTAAATTGCCATAATCCTGATAATGGAAATCCGCTACTGTCTCCTCCTTGAGGCGCTTCTGAATCAGAGTAGAGACATACTTGCCTTGTTGCATCGCCACTGGCGCAACTCCTGGTAGGGGTTTACCAGTTTGATGAGAGAAATTCGCCAAATCACCAATCACAAAAATATCGGGATGTCCTGCCAAGCTCATATCCGGTTGTACTATCACCCGTCCAGCCCGGTCTAACTCCACACCAGTAGCGTTTGCTAGCGCCTTGCCCATAGCAGACGCTTTCATCCCTGCTGCCCACAGAACAGTTTTGGCGTTAATTTCCTCTACCTGCTCCCCTCGACGCATGGTAACTATATCGTCATCAATATTAGTAACTAGAGTCTTTGTCTGTACTGTTACTCCTAACCGTTCCAGAGAATTTTGGGCTTTTACTGATAACTCCGGTGGGTAAGGAGGCAAAATCCGATCCATCCCTTCCAAGAGCAAAATCCTCGCCTCGGAAGTATCAATGTCGCGGAAGTCATCTTTTAAGGTGTCGTAAGCCAATTCTGCCATGGCCCCTGCTAATTCCACTCCAGTTGGTCCGCCTCCTACCAACACAAAGGTCAACCAAGCGCGACGTTTCTCGGGGTCAGTTTCTTTTTCTGCGGCTTCAAAGGCAGAATAAATGCGACGTCTAATGTCTAGGGCATCTTCAATGGTTTTCAAACCAGGAGCGTCTTTTGCCCATTGATCATTACCGAAGTAGTGGTGGCTAACGCCAGTGGCCACGATCAGGGAGTCGTAAGATAGTTCTTTGTCTGCTAGTTGAACGGTTTTCTGGTTCGGGTCAAGACCAATTACTTTCCCCATCAGCACTTGAGTATTTTTCTGGTGACTCAGGATTGCCCGCAGGGGTGAGGAAATATCACCAGCGGATAAGCCCCCTGTAGCAACTTGGTAGAGTAGGGGCTGGAACAAATGAAAGTTCCGTTTATCGATTAGAGTTACTTTCACTGGTGCCTTTCTCAGAGCCTGAGCAGCATAGAGTCCACCAAATCCGCCACCAACAATGACCACATGGTGAGGAGTAGTGGTCTTTGCTTCACTAACTATAGAACTAACCGTAGAACTAACCATAGAACGTCTTACCTCTCCTGAATTTATTTACGATTGATTTTGTTTACGATTGATTACGAATAACGTCCCTGCCTTAACCGTAGACCTTTTGCAAAAGTCATTTATTAGGAGGTAACTATCGTAGTTATCACGCTGTTGTTGTCTATTTACGCAAGAGGTCTCGTCTTTCCCGAGGCTTCTTAATATAATTTAACATTAAAAACTATTAACTGTGTCGTAAAAACCACCCAATTTCATAATATAATGATAAGTTTAATTTTTAACTAACATAAGATCCCCAAAACAAGCTAAACCTGGATTGTAAATCCTAGGAATTGTAAGGGTTTGGTAACAGTTGGTTGTTATTCGAGTCAGTGTGATGCACATTGGATTTCTCAACCCTCACGGTAATTTTGACCATAAAAATAGCTACATTAGCGAACATCCCGATTTCGGTGGTCAGTTGGTCTATGTCAGGCAAGTCGCAGATGCGATCGCAAAACAAGGTCACCAAATAGATATTCTCACCCGCCACATCATTGATCCGGATTGGCCAGAATTTGCCGAGACATTTGATTGCTATGGGAGTGTAGACAACCTCCGGATTATCCGATTGCCAGCCGGACCAAAACAGTTCCTGCGCAAAGAATTGTTGTGGCCCTATCTCGTCCAAGACTGGGTACCAAACATCCTGGAATTTTATCGAGAGGAAGGTAAATTCCCTGATATCATGACTACCCACTACAGTGATGGGGGAGTGTGTGGAGTGCTGATTGAGCAACAGACAGGGATACCCTTTACATTCACAGGTCATTCCCTGGGGGCTCAAAAAATGGATAAACTCCACGTCACTCCTGAGAATCTGGCTGAAATTGATCAGTATTACAATTTCCGATACCGGATCCTAGCGGAACGGTTGAGCATGAATCACTCAGCCCTCAATATTACTAATACGGCACAAGAGCGGTTCCAACAGTACAGTCATCATGCTTATCGTGGAGCAGTAGATGTAGAAGCTGATCATCGATTTGCCGTGATTGCACCGGGAGTCAATGCCTCTGTGTTTGGTTCCGATGCGATCGCTCATAATGAAGAAGCGACTTATCAACTGATTGAAGAGCGATTGCAGCGGGACATCAGTGAGTCAAGGCGGAGTCTACCGGCTATCTTGGCATCCAGCCGTTTAGATCCCAAGAAAAACCTCCTAGGTTTAGTGCAAGGATTTGCTGACGATGTGATCGTCCAACAGAAAGCCAATGTGGTGCTGATTACTGGTGGCTTGGATAACCCTTTGCAAGAAAAAGTCCACGATCAACAGACCGAAAAACTAGTAATCGGTCCCATCCGGGAAATAGTACGAGAAAAAAATTTGTGGGGTAAAATTAGCGCTTTTTCAGTACCCGATCAACCAGCACTAGCCGCTTCCTATCGCTATTTTGCTCAGCGTGGTTCCGTGTTTACTCTTACCTCTTTGTTTGAACCCTTTGGTCTTGCTCCTTTAGAAGCAGCAGCAGCTGGATTACCGATAGTGGTAACAAAAAATAGTGGTGTTGGTGAAAGTCTAAAAGTAGGAGATGAAGACTATGGTATGTTAGTCGATCCCAGTGATCCAGCAGATATTGCTAGAGGCATCAGGGAAATACTTTGTGATCAACACTTGTGGCAAAGGTTACAGAAACGTTGTCAGCAGTATGTTTTGGAATATTACACCTGGGATAGCACCGCTTTAAACTACTTGAGCCGAATCAAACAAATTGTTTCTAAACCATCAGCAAATCCTGCTGCTGAGTTACTTCCGCTCCATTCCTATTTCCATGATCCACAGCCAGAAAATGATATTTCTTTGGAAGAATTGAGCTACTGGTATTTTGTTGAAGATTATAGCAATCCTATCTGATTCGTCAAATCTAGTAGCCGAATAGTGGCGAAATATATCGCTATAACCCTTGCCCAGCAATGATTTACGATTTTAAATATTTTACAAATAATTGAGGATTGCTATAGCTGTCGCGCTTTCTTTTGATACATTTTTTTGTTGTTACGATTTTTTATGATACAATGCTTTAGGAACGAATTTTAAATTCATTACAAGCCTGCTCCAGAGAGACTTAGCAGTTGATTGAAGTGACAGAGTTGAGTCGATAGACGTTTGAAGTTCTAGTAGAAACCTACATTGGTTATGAAAGTAACTCCAGAGCAGATTAAGACTGTATACGACCAAAGCAATGCTGTTCAACATTACTTATCTAAAAGTCGCCGTGACGGTGTAAAAGTTGATTGGGAGGAGCCGTTCTCTCGTTCAGTGTTTAAGCAAGCAATCGCCCCAGTGAGCAAAAATAAGGGGGAGAAACTACGGGTTGTTGATATTGGTGCAGGCACAGGTGATGGATATGTTTTGCTGTCAACGCTATTGTTAAAAGACCCAGAACTAAGTGGTAGCTATGAGCTAGAGTACTTGGGAGTTGATATTAGTACCCAAATGGTGGAAACTGCCATAAATTTATATGGTAACCACAGTAACGTTGGGTTTGAATGTGCGGATATTCGGACTAGCAAGCTGGCTCGACCCTTCGATTTATATCTTTCTTGCGGCGTTCCCTACTCTCATCTGACTCACAAGGAGCTTGACCAAGCCTTAAAGATGATTGTGACCAATGTTTGCGAGAATCGCTCCCGGTGTGCTGTGATTGTGGATGTTTTGGGGCGCTACAGTATCGAGTGGACAGCCCAATGGCAGAACAGCCGTTGGAATTACTCGATGAGCTTTTTCCAGACCGAAGGGGATACAGAACCAACATGGATGAGTTTTTACTCCCATCAACACTTGCAAGAAATTATGCAGCAGGCAGCGAATGCCGTAGGCTGTCCTGTTGAGAAGTTTCAGTTTTTCGATCGCTCGATTATGGTTGGTCGCCATACCTCAACAAGGCAGTTTAACCCAGGGTTGCCCAACTATCGCGACCTAGTCAATAGTTTGCTCTCACCCTCACAACAGACAGACTTGAGCCAACTGATCTTCCAAGTCGAGTTAGGAGCGGCACCAGAGCACATCTTAGATTTCTTCAGGAAATTCTCTAGTTGGTGGAACCGTTTGGTGAGTGACGCCACAGAGCTATTGGGTGAGCCTTTGGCGGTCGCGACCGTTGAGTTGCCCCCTGAAGTTCAAGGATTTAAGGCAGCCGCCCAGCAAGAATTACAACAGATTTCTGACAAACACCTGTACCGACAGAAGGTCGAGTCTATGCTAGCTCAAGTGTTGCGGAAATTGGAGGCAACTCAGCAACCAGGCTATGGTGTGGGTCATGACCTATTTGGGGTGATGTGGTTAGACGCAACCAGACTCTAGCTTTTGTAGCTTCTTGATACTTTAAGTGGTTAGTAGGTCAGTAGAGATGGTATTTGCTCTCACTGATCTGCTATCCTCATTTTGTTTATCGGTGGAGCTGGGATTATGGCTTTTTTAGTAACCAATGATGATGGGATTGATGCTCCCGGCATTCACGCATTGCACAAAGCATTATTCCAAGTAACAAGCGATCGCATAGCGGTGGTTGCGCCTAAACACCACCAGTCCGGCTGTGGCCATCAGGTCAATATTCGCACAGTGATTCCAGTGGAATGGCGATCGCAGACTGAGGTGAGTGTAGACAGTACGCCCGCTGATTGTGTGCGTTTGGGGGTCAACTATCTCTACGACGATATCGAGTTTGTTGTCTCTGGGATTAATGGGGGCTGCAATCTGGGCTCAGACATTTATCCCTCAGGAACCATAGCGGCGGCTAGAGAGGCGACAATACACGGCCTTCGGGCGATTGCCTTTTCTCATTTTAAGAGAACTGACTGGGAACTTGACTGGGAAAGAGCAACACCATGGACGGTGCAGGTATTGCACAAGTTATTAGACCAACCGTCTGACCCTGGCACCTTCTGGAGCGTCAACTTTCCCCACCTAGAACCAGACGCACCCGAGCCAGAGATAGTCTTTTGTTCCCTCTGTACCCGTCCTCTACTGACAGAATTTGTAAAGCAAGAGGACGGATATCTTTATGTGGGAGATGACATCAACCGCAAATCTGATTCAGGAACAGACGTTGATGTGTGTTTGTCAGGAAATATTGCGATCGCCCAGGTTAGTTTATCGTAAATTCTGTCAAATAAGCCCGTTATAACATTTATCCTAAGGTCAGGGAAAACCCATTCAACATACTCTTCAAAGCCTTTTACTGCCTATATTCTGCGTAAGCATATGCCCTACTTCACAGGCTAGAAGCCTGTGCCACGCACGCTACTTGAGGTGCAGTCACCCCTCAGCCGTTGGCCTTGGGCTTTTCTCTAGACTTTCAATTCTATAAAATCTCGAAGTATAAAATTCTCTCGCAAGAGGTTTATTTTCAGCCCTTAGCTGTCAGCTATCATGCTGTCAGCTAAGGGCTAAATACTTACAAACCAACCCATTTTTTTTGGTGAAAAAAGTACCCTTGTGGGTACTGCCAGAGTCATAAATTACTTTGTACATTTGAATAGACATCTTCAAAACATATCAAAATTCTTTTTCCTAAGGAGTTCCCATGGCAAATCGTTCAGAGAAGTCTTTTGACGTTCGCCTCGACGCTGCAAAATTAGCCAGAAGTCGAGACTATCCTACCCATAAAGCCAATGGGGATGAACAGCGACACGCTGATGATCAGTATTTTATGTCCTTTACCAAAGGGCTACCTCACAACCCTGATACAGGGCTACTACAAGACCCACTGGATTTTGTCAAGTTTCGCCGTGCAGTGGATGATGGCTTTATTGATCCCTTCTCTGATCGGGTACGTCATGGTGCCAAATTTGAGGTAGTATTTACAGGTCAAGACTACACTATTAAGCCTGAGACTGACCCTGATCTGCTTGAGCAATTTAGACAATGGGAAGCACCAACTGCAGGGGTTGTCTTTGAGCTAAACGGACCAGATCCACAAGCAGTTACCATGCCTCCGGCACCACCGTTAATCGATGCTAACGGTAAGGCTAACCCAGAGCTAATTTTTGAGATAGCAGAAGTCTACGAATTAGCCATACTGCGGGATCAGCCCCTCAATGACTTTGAGAAAAGAGGAGCGAATAGCAAAATCGAGAGTTCAATCAATCGTCTCAATGCCCTCGACTATATTCGCAACCAAACTGGACGACCTCGGAAGGTGAATTCCAAAGGCAGGCTTGATGAGCAAACCGTATTCCGAGGCTCTTCTCCAGGAGTGGAAGTCGGTCCCTATCTCTCTCAGTTTCTACTGATAGGTAATGTTGATCTCAATGGTGGTGGCAACGTTGCAGAAGGGAAAATTACCTATGGTGCTTTGCAAATTGATCAAAAGGTTCCCATTGCAACACCTAACCTAGATTACATGACCAACATGGAAGACTATGTCTTGGTTCAGCGTGGGATTAAGCAAGACAGAGAAAGCTATGTTTTAGAGAATGATCAAAACCCTAAGCTACCAGATCGTCCAGCTCGTCGGTTTATCTCCACTCCCCGAGATTTAGCTACTTATGTTCATTACGATGCTCTCTATGAAGCGTATCTCAACGCTTGCATCATTCTCCTGGGGATGCAAACACCCTTCGATCCTGGTTTTGATCATCTTTCTGGGGGTGGTGTGGCAGCAGGTAATCCAGCAACCCGTCGCAATGCCGCTGGTTTTGCCCTCTACGGCGGTCCACACATCTTAACTTTGGTTACTGAAGTAGCCACACGAGCACTCAAAGCTGTTCGCTTCCAGAAGTTCAATAACCATATTCGCCTGCGACCAGAGGCATTGGCAGCCCGGATTGAACTATTACGGCGATTTCAAGAGCTACCTAATGAAGCTAAAGCTAGTGTACCCAGAGCATTAATCAAGTACATTAGAAGGTTTGAACGTGAACTAGAAAGTAACGGTACTCTCAAGTCGATTTTGGAACTAGCCAATCAAAATCGCTCTAGATCACAGACTTATCTACTACCAATGGCATTTCCTGAAGGGTCTCCCATGCACCCTGCCTATGGTGCAGGACATGCCGCTGTTGCTGGGGCATGTGTGACCATGCTTAAGGCATTCTTTGATACCAGTGCAGTTTTAGTAGAAACACCAGTCAAAAACTCAAAACCGGGACAACCAAGGACACAGATCAGATTTAAACGCTATAGCCCCAAAGATCAGGGAATTGTGTTCCGTGCCCCTGATCTGTCTGCCTATAAGAAAGGTGAGGCGACACTTGTTTCAGAGCGTACGAGGGATTTTTTGACTCTGGAGGGTGAGTTGAACAAGCTGGCTGCCAATATTTCCATTGGTCGCAATATGGCTGGCGTTCACTATTTTACTGACTACTATGATAGTTTGCGCATGGGTGAAGAAATTGCCATCGGTATGTTAGAAGAACAAGCATTGACCTATTCCACTGATCCCTTTGTGCTGTCTCTGCCAACCTTCGATGGAGACGTGATTCGGATCGGTGCCCGTTAAGCTATCCCTTCCTTAATGAATGATGGGGATTTCTTTGAATACCCATCATTAAGGAGATGGGGAGATGGGGAGATGGGGAGATGGGGAGATGGGGAGATGGGAAGATGGGGAGATGGGGAGATGGGGAGATGGGGAGATGGGGAGATGGGGAGATTTGATTAAGGGTAATTATGTTGGCGTTGCTGAATAATGGAATGATTTTAAGAGTTTTGTGGAATGGGCATCTTGCGTGGAACTGGCATCTTGCCAGTTTCAATATATTTCCGGGCGGGCAGGATGCCCACTCTACTCATATTCATTCAAACATTCAGCAACGCCATTATCCTGACACAATATTAGAAACGCTTTAAATTTGTCCGGATTTCCTCCATTGCTTGATGTGAAAAGAGTATAGAGAGGAAAGTGGGCAAATTATGAGCAATTTATATCTGTTAACAACAAGTCTATTGACTGGAGGAGCAATGTCTGCTCCACCACCACCACCCCTACCTGCCAATCCCTCAGATAGCCTCTCAAGCCTGTTAGTTTCAACAGCTAATAAAGCATTGCAGGCTGGGGTTAGTCATAAGATTGTCCCTACTGTAGAAACCACTGTAGAAAACTCCTCTCCTCAATTTAGTAGTCAATGGCAGAAACGTAGCCCTGCTAAAGTATTAAAGTATCAGCAAATAAAGTATCAGCAACGTTTACCCAACTATCGACCTGCTACTCCTTCACCAAAATCGGGAACGGAACTATATTACCAACGATTAGCTGCCCTCAGAGCTGGCAAACTTTATACTCGCTTACCTGCTCATAGTTTCTCATCGTTTTGGGCAAAGGGATTAAATCACAAAGGAGTCCCTCTCACAAAACCTACCTATCAGCAATGGAAACAACTCTTGGCACAGGAAGCCAGAGCTGTTACCTACGGACAGGGTAACAATCGTCTGTCTATGGTAGTGGGAGATTCCCTAAGTTTGTGGTTACCGGCACAGGGATTACCTAAATATCAACTGTGGCTCAATCAAGGCATTTCTGGTGAGAATACCAGTCAAATTTTGAGTCGATTATCGGCATTTTCCCAGACTCGTCCTGATACAATTTATGTGATGGCAGGTATCAATGATTTGCGTCAGGGGAAAACCGATCAAGTTATTCTCAACAACCTGCGCCAGATTACTCGTCAATTGCGGCAAAATCACCCACAAGCTCAACTGATTATCCAATCGATTTTACCGACACGAGCTACTGCTATTTCTAATCAGCGCATTCGTAATCTTAATCAACAAATTGCTAAGATTGCTCAACAAGAAGGAGCAGCTTATCTCAATCTTCACAAGTTATTTACTGATAGTAAAGGTCAGATGCAGCACAACTTGACAACCGATGGCATACACTTAACGCCTCTTGGCTATCAGGTTTGGCAAGAGGCGCTACAGTATACAGAATCGTTGATTGCTGCAAATCGAGCTAAGGCTTTATCACTGTGAACGGGATTGTCGGGAAACTAGTTTTTCAAAATTAGCTTGGGTTTGCTGCAATAGTTGCTCTCTACTATCTGCTGCTTTAGTGAGGTTAGGAACTAATTTGCGGGCGTGGAGTGCCATGTGAAACTGAAGCTCCGCGACATAATCGCTAATGCCTTCACAAGCATGATCATTGTGGGGTTGAGTAGAATGCAAATCCAAAGTGTCCTCCTTGTCTAACTTAACCATTAGGTAGTTCGAGAGCGGGAAAGCTGCGTGTCCAATCAGCCCATAGGAACCGCGACTCGATGTATGTTACAGAAGATATCATGGTATCCCAACGGCATATCTGATTTTGTAATGAAGTTTAAAATATTTGTTAAGTTTTATATAGTTTAGGTAATTTATACAAGATTGAGTTAAATTTTATGGTATATATCTTTAGGTATAAATTATTTAAAATGATAAGTGTAAGCCGTCAGCTGATTTGATTCAAAAGCACCTCAAGTACTGTGGCACAGGCTTCTAGCGGCACAGGCTTCTAGCCTGTGATCTATAAGCTGATAGCTGATCGCTGATTACTTAGCACTACAATAAAGCGATTGGCCGTAGGCCACGCTACGCGATCGCATTACCTGTAGCTGCGGACTGACGTAATGCATCTGCCACTTTGAGAGTATAACAACTATCTACGGTCGAGACATACAGGGGTGTTCCTTTAACTAGATGGTCAATTACCATAGCGGTATCTTTCAGAAACAAACCCCGTCGCCCTGCTACTTCAATTGGTTTGCTTTCCTCTCCCTTAATCAGATTACCTTGGTCTCCCTCAAACAGCAGTGTGCCTTGGTCTCCATGGACCTCAAAATTCCGTAACCTCTGCCAGAACATTTCCCCTTTACCATAAGTAATATCTGCGATTAGACCACTAGTAAAGCGCAGTTGGGCATTACATAGACAGGCAGTAAAGTACTGATCACCAGCATCCCAAAACTGGGATTGACAGTACACAGAAGCGACCTCACCAAACAAGTCTGTAAAGCGGTGAATGCGAGAAAGAGCACCAATGAAGGGAAAGCCAAATAGTTCCAGATTGTATGTCCAGCTGCGGGGTGCAGGGTGTTTGGGCGCAATAGTTACGTAACGGGCATAAACCGGTTGACCAATTTTGGGCAAGGATTGGCGCAAGGCTTGATGCAAGCCCCCTAAAAGCTCAATATGTTCTACATGGAGGAGCTTACCCTTAGCGTTGGCAAGGGTAATCAGGGATTCGGCATCTTTGGGGTCAAGGGAAAGGGGATATTCAGTGACAACATGTTTCCCAGCATTAAGAGCAGCACGGGCAATTTTGCCATGATCCCGATTAATCGTGCTAATAAATACTAGATCAAGCTCCGGGTGTTCTACCAATTGCTGCCAAGAATCAACCACTGTAGTGCCGTGGGTTTCAGCAAACTCTTGGGTTTTGGCAGGGGTATGACCACAGACAGCCACTAAATGCGATCGCGAATCCGTTTGCAATGTCTGCGCTCGTAGCTTAGCCGCAAACCCAGTACCAACTATACCAGCTTTAATTGGGAGATTAGTAATACTCTTTGTCACAAGGAATTATCAAGGATGAAGGGTTAAGGGTTATTTTGAACATACTCCCTTAAGGAAAGGCAATAGGCAATAGGCAATAGGCAAAAATTACCGAGAAACTCCCCATCTCCCCATCTCCCCATCTCCCCATCTCCCCATCTCCCCATCTCCCCATCTCCCCATCTCCCCATCTCCCCATCTCCCCATCTTCCCATCTCCCCACCCTCACCACTCCCACAGCGATTGCTAGATCAGATGGCGGGAGCTCCTGGTGGTTGGTGCTGAGTATAAATATTGGTTTGGGTGCCATTGCGAGCCCATTGACGATAATCCAATAACAGCTGGTTCATCAACGTTTGCTTAATCCTGACCAAAACGCTTTTGAGCAAACCATTGCCAGTGGTTTCTAAGATTGGCTTGGGAGTAAGGGAAAAAGGTAAGGGCACATCAACCTTGACAGTTAAATCCGCTCTGCCGGTGAGCTTAGTCACTCCGTCATCTTCCCAAGGATGCAGTTTTCCGGTTAATTGCAGTGCAAAGCGTTGATTGATGTAGTCCAATCCTATAATTTCACAACCGACAGACCTCAGATGAACAGTAGCGTCAGATTCTGCCCACACTTCTAGATCTACCGTGGGCTGAAATGTCAAGGACATAAAGTGTAATGGATTCATTTTCAGGCGAAAACGCTTCTGAGTCAGTTGTTGGATGCGATTCAGGTCTGCGATCGCATAAACTATCCGTTCCGGCTGACGCAAGTAGTGCTGAATCGGCACAGATTCCTGTGGCACAGTCATTTCCACACACTGGGAAGCAAAAAACTGGGTGGTCATAGAGGAAAAAACACTCAATCGATGTATGGCTTTACTTAATATTAGTTTACAATTCTTCAGTTTTGGTATTATACTTTTCATTTTACCGGAGTATGCTACCCCAGAGAATACTTTTTTTTGTTTTCTAGAGATTTTTCTATCGATTTTTAATCGTCTTTTTCTGCTTCCACGATTCCCTCAACGGTTACTGATACTCTGACCGGTGGGGATAGTAACGATACTATTAACGGTGGGGATGGTAATGATCTAATTGATGGCAAAAATGGCAATGATTTGCTTAACGGCAACGCAGGTAATGATGCGATCGCTGGTGAGCGTGGAGATGATAGACTAATTGGTGGTAGTGGCGATGATAGCCTTTACGGAGAATTAGCTATTACTATCAACCCTAAAAATGATATGATCGCCATTGCATTTTCGTCTTCCTCGACAACAGAAGGTAATAATTATCTAGATGGCGGAGATGGTGATGATATTCTTGGTGGTGGCGGTAACGATGTGATTTTCAGTATTAATAGTTAGTAGTTATCTAAGCATTCAGCTATCAGCCATCAGCTTTCTGTAATAGAGATTAAACGAATGCTTACCTATGTAGACTGTTCCCGTTTGCCTAGGGTGCGCCGTTCGCGTAGCGTGCGCCAATGCGCAATGCGCATAAGCTGAATGCTTACACAAAACTACATAAACATTAACTAACTTTCTCAACTAACCCTAAAGGCAACTCCCCTAACTGTTTCAACTCCAATCCTCCCTCAAATATCTGATCAATTGCCAACATTTGACCATCAATCGTCATAAATTTATGATCGTTTGTGGCTCGAATCACTGAGCCATCTTCGAGAATATATTCAAACACCTCTTGCTCTCCCCGGTTATGCCACTGAGCAATAGGTTGGGTATAAACATAGCCATTACTATCAACGCTATAAACAGTACATAGGATACCTTTTTCGACAATCTCACCAATCGCCATCGGCCCATACTCTACTGTTATAATTTCGGTATCATAGCTGAGACAATATTCAGCAAATTTAATCATTTGGTCAAATAACTCTTCAGCTATGTCTTGAGTCACGCCATTTTTGGTTGAACCATCAATAAAAATTTCCCGATGCTTCTGCATCTCAGCCACTTTCTTCTTACCCATACAATTGTGAGCAATAAAGTCATTGGCAATAAAGTTATGAGTTTCAGCAATACTTAAATCAAAAACCTCCTCTTGGCCAAGATACTTCAGTTCAACAATCTCATCCCATAAAATATCTGAGTCAGCAATGCCTTGGTGACGTGCTAAACTCCGAGTCGCAACTGTTTGCGTTAATTCTTGTCCACTGTTCCCTGTTACCCTTTCCCTGTTACCAACTTCTGAAAGAAGTCTAATGATATTATCAGTTAGCTTACCTTTACTATTCGATAGTTCACGAGTATAGCTAATTGGTAATGTTTTCGCTAAACCGATCGGGCTTCCTATGGTAAACTCCTTCAGAGGCTTCCATCCTAGAGTGGTGTAGAAAAGATGATCATCCGTTGCGCGAATGTGGCGGTTAGTTTTGGTAGTAATCTCCCAAACATCACGAATCCCATTAGGATGAATTTCGATAATTGGTCGTTGGGTAATTTTTTTGGTCTTTAAATCCAGGGAAAAAACCTTTCGTCCCAACCAGTAACTAGATTTAGAAGCAATCTCCCTCAGGGAAACTAAACGACCGGTTGCTGGATCCACGATCTCAGTTGATCCACTCAAACACCGCCTCAGTAAATCCGCTTGACCTAGAGAATAACCGGCCAAATCCTGGGCCATCCGCATGATGCTTTCCTGAAAGCAGTTATGAACTACTACGCCATGAGCCAGAAAGTATGGGGAAGATTGTTCCTCCATTTGTAGATCAAAACACTCCTGTTGCCCACTCTCTTCAACAGCAGTAACATAAACTATCCGAACATCCCAAGTCTTGTAATGTGACTCTTTCGGTCTGGCTAGCGTTGCCTGTAGAGTTCCGTAGGGTGCGTTAGGGACGGGGTCGCCCTGATTTTCCGCCTCGTAGCCAGCTTTGGAACAGCCCGTCCCGTAACGCACCACCGGGTCTAAACTCTTGCTAGCTCCAGGGAATTTTTCATAAACTTGAGAAGCCAAACCATTAGCATTCTTGACGACTGGGTTTACTGGTTTCAGCTCATAGGCAAATTTGTCTCCATCTGGTGTTAAAAAGCGATGGTTTTTACTGGAATAGATAACTGTACCACTAGATAACGTAATTTTCAGGATGTCTTTGATACCACTGCGCCATTGTTTGGCTACCCTTGCTGGCCAAACTTGTTTACCATCAGAGGTTAATACTAGGTCGCCAGATTTAATTTCCTCAATGGGCACATAAGACCCATCGGGCTGATCAATTAACGTACCTTTCGGTAAACATAGAATTCCATAAGTCTCCCTTAAAATAGGCTCTAATAGAGGATGTTGATACTCTACTTTTTCTCGACCATGTTTACGATTAATAAACTGAGGAATCAGACCAGCATCCAGAGGACCAGGGCGATAAAGAGCTAGAATTGAAGAAATATCTTCAATACTGTCAGGTTTCAGGTCTCGCACCACCTGACGCATTCCCGAAGATTCTAATTGGAATACTCCTTCTAACTGGCCTTTTTCTAGAAGGTCGTAAGTTTTTTGAACATATGGGGGTTTTTTCTTCTGTTCACCTTTGGCTAAAATTTTCCTAGATTTAATTTCTTCTAGGGGAATCTCATCTAAATCGAGTTCAATATTTTTAGTCTTTTTAACTAACTCTTTGGTTTTCTGAATAGTCGTTAGGTTCTTCAGTCCCAAAAAATCCATTTTCAGGAGTCCCAGAGCTTCCAGGTCTTCCATAAAATACTGGGTGATCACTGCACCATCATTATTCAGCTGTAATGGCACAATTTCATCTAAAGGGTCTGCTGAAATAACCACACCAGCAGCATGGACACCAGAGGTTTTATTTGTCCCTTCAATCCGAATCGCCATATCCACCCAGCGACGAACTTCCGGATCTTGATCGTAAGCCTCTTTAAACTCTGGTGTTGGTGTCTGATCAGAAATCATCACTGAGAGTTTGGCTGGCTTACCTCGCGCCACTGGAATCATCTTAGCCATACGATTAGAGTCTTGGTAAGCAATTCCTAACACTCTCGCTACATCTTTTAATACCGCTTTAGAGGTCATGCGGTTAAATGTAATAATCTGGGCTACTCGGTCTTCACCATAAAGATGAGTGACATATTTAATCACCTCATCCCGTCTTTCAATGCAGAAATCTGTGTCAATATCTGGCATTGATTTCCGCTCTGGATTGAGAAAGCGCTCGAACAGTAGCCCATGATGTACGGGGTCAATGTTGGTAATTTCTAAGGCATAAGCCACTAGAGAACCTGCTGCTGAACCACGACCCGGACCAACGGGAATATCATTGTCTCTGGCATATTTGATGTAGTCCCAAACCACTAAAAAGTAGGTAGAGAATCCCATCTGCTGGAGCATTTTTAACTCATACTCCAGCCGGGCTTTATACACTGGATCAATTTCACTACGAGAGCGACACTTTAGCCGCTTCATCAGTCCGTTCCAGGTAATTTCTTCTAAATAGGTGTCAGGGGTATAATCCTTGGATACCTTGTAGTGTGGGATGCGAGGTTCCCCCATAATATTGTAGTGCTTGACTTTATCTGCCACTTCTAAGGTATTTGCGATCGCATCCTCTATCACCTGCGACGGTAAATGATCTCGAAACAGCCGTTTCATTTCCTCTGCTGACTTGAGATACTCCGTGCCACTATAGCGCATCCGTTTCTCTTCCGTAACCAGTTTAGCGGTTTGAATACACAGCAAAGCGTCATGAGCTTCTACGTCATAGCAGGAGATAAAGTGGGAGTCATTAGTCGCAATAATTTTAATACCTAACTCATTAGCGATTTTGACAATAGCAACATTAACCACTCGGTCTTCTACAGAGCCGTGGTCTTGAATCTCTAAATAGTAATCATCCCCAAAAACATCTTGGTACCACTTAGCTACTTTACGGGCTTGATCTAAGTCACCTTTTAGGATAGCTTGGGGAACTTCACCCCCCAAACAAGCACTAGTAACAATTAACCCTTCGTGATATTGCTCCAGTAATTCTTTATTAATACAGGGACGAGCAAAAATTCCTTTTCCTTGCATCCCTTTCAGGTTAGAAATAGTTGTTATTTTTACTAAATTTTTGTAGCCTTGGGTATCTTTAGCTAAGACTACTTGATGATATTTTCGGTAACGCTTCTTGACCTCAATATCCCCATTAATCACATACATTTCGTTACCGATTATCGGCTTAATGCCCTTTTTTAGGCAAACTTTAATCAGTTCAATAGCACCATACATCACACCATGATCTGTCAGTGCGATCGCAGGCATTCCCAACTCAACAGCTCGATCCACCAGTGCTGGTAGCTGAGATGCTCCATCTAGTAGGCTATAATCACTGTGAATGTGTAGACCAACAAAAGACATAGTTACTGTTAATTATAAACCGATGTTGCTGATTAAGTTAATGATTAACGGACCTACGAGCCACGTCTAGTACCCAAAAAAACTAGTATCAAAAAACTAGGACTTATCTTAAGCACGGAAATCAGTTAAACGACTTCCGACCCTTCTCAAATCCGATGGTGCTTTTTTAACCTGATCAGCATTCAAATTTCTGTTAAGTTCGCGAATACGGCGGGACAGCATACGAATAATCTTAATTGCAAATTCTGGTGTCTCATCAATGGCATCATAGAGTTGTAGCTGTGTCAACATCAAACAATGGCAAGGTTCGATGGTGGTCACAGAAGCGGAACGAGGTTCTGCATCAAACAAGGACATCTCCCCAAAGCAGGCTCCTTGCTTGAACTGTGCCAAATTCCGCTCACCAATGTGAACTCTTACCAAACCTGAGACTACAATATAAAGTTCCCTACCCTCTTCCCCTTGAGCAAAGATGGTATGGTTAGAAGGAAAGTCTAGCTCGTCCATCACAGAGGCTAGTCGCATCAGAAAATCGTCCCGCAATTCGTGAAAAATTGGGACACCCCTGATAAAAATTAAACGATCAATGCTAGATAACATTGGTTAGCGGTTAGGTTAGCGGTTGGCTGCTAGGGATTAGCCGTTGTGTAGTAAAATACAAGTTTAACCCATACCGCTAATTGTTGATAGTTAATGGTTAACTAGACCTAGACGTGGAATTAAGATTCAACCACTGTACTGTGGTAATTTCAGACATTATTTCACCCCTAGGTCTACTGTCCACTGCCATCAGAGATTAGAGATGATGCCAGCAAAGTGTACAAACAATAGGCAACTATACTGATCAAACTATCCGATAATCTCTTGTGCTTGAGCAGCTACCAAGGGATCTGGGTCATTCCTAAGCACTGGCAACAACTCTGCACAAGCACGAGGTGACATCTCTTTGAGATAAGCCACAACCGCTTCCCGCACAAAACCGGTAGGATGACGTAGGCAACTCAGAGCCGCTGCTGGTGCTAGGGAGCAGTGTGCTGCTCTGGCCACATGAAAACAACAGGCTAGGGGCCAATCTGACAAGAAATGTCGTAACTCGATTAACCGACGTAAGCGATCGCTTACACTCATGGGTTGATAAGGCACTAAATCCACTAGGGCAGCTAATTTTTCTTTCAGAGAACGCCGGTCTAAAATTGACAAAAATACTTTCTTATTAGGAATATCTAGGGTATTATCCAAAATTTCTAACCCTAGGGCAATGTTTGACCGAGAATGGGATGCTAGATTAAACTCAGCTGCTTTGATGGCACTCGATGGATAAAGAAACTTCATGAGTAAGAAACACACATCCACCAGATCTTGTTGAAGATCATTAAGCCCCTGCCGCAGCAAATCTGCCTCCAGTCCAGCTATTTTCTTTGAGGTCAAATCCAGCAGTGCGCCATAAATTTGACCCAAAAACATCAATTCTTGCTCAATTAAGGCTTCTACGACCCTACGCCCTAACTCGTTCATCACCGCTTCAATCCCAACTTCCCCTGGAATCTTCAGCAGGATCGTGAGAATATTACGACGGGTTGTCCCCCAACTACTCATCAACTGTTGTACCAAATGCTTCATAGCTTCAGGAGTACCCTTCTGAGTTATAGCCTGGAGTCTGCCAATCTCACCGAGAGCCATCCAAGCTTGCCGCCTGACTGGGTCTGGCTTGTGAATATCTTCAGACAAAACCCTCAATAAAGGAATGGCTTCATCCCCTTGCTTGACCAAAGCCATACGAGCAGCATTGCGGGTAGAGGTGTAGTAGAGTGCCTTGACTAAAGACGGATAGTACTTTTCAAATCTTTTAGCAGCAATCACCTCTAAACAAGCACAGCGTACCTTTAATGACTTATCCCTTAACAGGTCATCAATATAAACCACCAAGGATTCCAAGTAATCCATCTCTGCCAAAGCTCGGGTACCCATCAACCGTTCTTGCTCTTTTTTTGAGGTGAGCATCCGCCGCAGGGTTTTGACGGCTTCAAATTTCTCTTTTGGTGTACCCCGACCCATAATTAATGCAGCTGCTGTAGCTCTTACAGTTGGGTCAACAGCCGGTTGTAGATAAGGCTTAATTGTCCGAATATTCAGGTCTTCCTGAGCCAGCCAAAGATAGCGCAATGCTAAGGCCAGGACTTCTACTGGTGGTCTTTGATCAATCAACCCAGACACATCTTTTAGACAATCTGGGTTGGGATAGGGCAACATCACCTCTAAACTCTGGCGCTGCAAATCTGTAGACATTTCTCCCAGCAAGGGAGAAAGAACCTTACTCGCTTTTTCCGGAGCCATTTGATACAACAGTTGAATGTAAGCAGAGCGGTTCTTCGGCTCAGTTTTCAGTCGCTTTACCGCTTCCTCAAAGACGGTCTTAGTATCCAGCAAATTGGTATTGGCAGAACCCAAACGTCCTTGCTCAGCATTGATCAGCAGCAATGAACCATAATTAGCCCGCATCAACCAGGTACTCAGCAGCCATAATAGGGCAAAAATCACTACCATTAGAATAAACACCCAATGCCGCAATGGCTCAAAATTGGGGAAAGCCCAATCCAGCAGCCCAATGGTAGCTAAAATCCCAAGACCAGTAATGCCAGTAGTCATGGGTTTGGCAATCCCTTGTACAGTAGTCTGCACCACAGAGCGTAACCCTGATGGTAAGGCTTGGAAGAGTACCGGTTGAACACTAGCAATTAAAGTAAAGCGCAATAGTTCATCAACGAATCGGAGTAAGACTACACTAATAAATAGCCCTGTTATCCAGCTAGGCAACAACCCAATATTAAAATTTAGCCAACTTGCCATGTTAGCTAGGGTAACTAAGCCAATCACAGATAAAGAACCAGGTAATACCATAGCGCTTAGGAAAAGACCAAAGCGATCAATCACCCGACTAGAGATAAACCATTGGGTCACCAGTTCAAAAAGTCCCAAAGTGCCACTGAATATACCCAGAAAACCAGCAATGGCTGAACTATCCAGTTTGTCCTCCAATTGACCCATATACTGAAATTCAATTAGGAGGTACAGGGCTTCCCCTAAGATAAAAAAGGCAAATAAAGGGATGACATACTGTCTGAGGGATTGACTCGGCTGACGCACAGCAAAGTCTGGCTCCATTTCTTCCCACTGTCGTGCTGGGGAGTTAGGAAAGGCTTGCTGGTAGTGCTGACATAGATAAACCAAGATCAGTGCTCCGAGGAGCATCATGCCAGACCCAAAAGCCACCACATTGTTGAGTCCCACTAACAGCAATAATAGAGGTAATGAGAAGCCAGAGAGGACATCAGCTACCAAAAGTCCACTGGAGATGAGGGGATAAGTACGCTTAATTTCCCGAATGTTGAATAATTGATTAGCCGCTACCTGGGAATTAAGGTCATTGAGGATGTACACCGCATCCATCCACAATCGCAATAGAAAGATAGTGACTACAGTAATATAGCCATACTCAATCTCCAAGCCTAGGCGGAACACTAACAAGGGTAAGGCAGCTAGGATTGCGATCGCTACCAAGACTGACCTCAGGGGTAAAATGCTCTGCAACCAGGAGTATAATACTCCCAACCCAGAGCAGATCACGGAACTAGCAATATAAATCACCGGTAACCACTTCGCGCCATATTTCTCTAGAAACAAGGCAATGGCACTGTACTCTAACCAAAGCAGTCCAATGGAAGTGGTGGTATGGAAGGCGAACATCAACAATGTCCGCTCGCCTTCTTCTGGGCGAAGATTCACCCACTCTAGGATTGTTCTAACCCAGTCACCCTTCAGGCGAGTCGGAGATGGCAATTTCATAGAGTCCTTCGTCCTTCGTCACTAGTCCTTCGTCACTAGTCCTTGGTATTTTAAGCTGCTTGCTCCGTGCATACGTATTCAGACATGAATTCCAGGCACCTGCACATGTGGCTACCAATGACTAATGACCAATGACTAATGACCAATCACTAATGACCAATCACTAATGACCAATCACTGATGACCAATCACTATAACCACTATTTTTTGGGGGAGAGCAACATCATCATGTTGCGACCTTCCCGCTTAGGGGCTTGCTGGACTTCTGCCAATTCCTGTAAATCATTAGCCATGCGCTCGAGTAGTGCCATAGCTAAATTACTGTGTTGGATTTCTCGACCTCGGAAGGTAATGGTAGCTTTGACCTTATCGCCAGATTTCAGGAAGCGCTCCGCTTGATTGACCCGCACATTGTAGTCATGGTCTTCTATTTTGTAGCGCATCTTCACTTCTTTGACATCAGCCGTGTGCTGCTTCTTCTTGGCTTCACGGGCTTTCTTCTCTTGTTCAAATTTGTACTTGCCATAGTCCATGATGCGACAAACTGGCGGATCTGCCTTGTCACTAACCAGGACAAGATCTAACTCCTTTTCCTCAGCAATCCGCAGGGCATCTTGAGGTGTGATTATACCCAGCTGTGCCCCATCGGTATCAATGGCTCTAATCTTGGGAAACCTAATTCTTTCGTTAATTTGGGGTAGATCGCGTTGGCGTCTTCTATTATCACTCACAGGCGTTTGTTTATTTTCTTAAGTGGATTAATCAAAAAATAGACTTACTACATACACTTGCCATTTTACTAATTCCTTTCTTGTTTCTGTTCAAATTATTAACATCACGTAGGAAACTAAGGCCGATGGAATAGTTATAACTTACTCCTTTGCCTGATAGGGAAGGCATAATGGACACAAGAAGCTTTGTAAATATTTTTGAAGTTGAGGCAGTTTGTGACCAAATCTTTGCATTGGCAGCAACGAGTTGGTAGTCAAAGGGATTGGGTCTGGCGGGGTTGGCCGATCCGTTATACCTATTTTCGCCCACCCCAACCCCTAACTGTCCAGCCGACAACACCAGTTATTCTGCTTCATGGGTTTGGTGCTTCGGTCGGGCATTGGCGTAATAACCTAGACGTAATCGGTCAACATCATACCGTTTATGCTTTAGATCTGCTGGGTTTTGGGGCATCCCGGAAAGCTGCGGTTGACTACACCATTGACCTTTGGGTAGCTCAGGTTTATGAATTTTGGCAAACATTTATCCAAAAACCCGTAGTGTTAGTAGGTAACTCCATTGGTTCCCTAGTTGGTCTAGGAGCAGCAGCAACCCATCCAGAGATGGTTAAAGGTCTGGTGATGATTAATTTACCAGATTTCCAAGCCCGAGAAGAAGCCATTCCTAGTTGGCTCGGACCGATAGTCTCAACAGTTGAGAATCTAGTGGCATCACCAGTGCTACTCAAAGCCCTATTTTACGTAGTACGACGTCCAACGGTTGTTCGTAAGTGGGCAGGGTTAGCTTATGCTAATCCAGAGGCAGTTACAGATGATTTAGTAGAAATTCTGAGTGTACCTGCCACCGATCCCGGAGCTGCGGCAACCTTTAGTAGACTTTTGAGAGGGATGAGTGCTCCTAACTTTAGTCTACCGGTCAAATCCCTATTACCTACATTAGATATTCCTATGCTATTGATGTGGGGACTAAAAGACCGAATGATTCCCCCCATCTTAGCTCGCAAGTTTGTTAAACTCAATCCTAATTTAGAGCTATTGGAGTTAGATCATGCTGGTCACTGTCCCCACGATGAATGTCCGGAACAGGTGAATCTGATCCTGTTAGAGTGGCTAGGAGCTAAGGTTTGATTATACCCAAAATCCCTATTAGCCGACGCTCACTTGATCAGTGTCAACCTCCGTGCAACCATCTACACCTGAGGCAACATCAACCATCTTATCTAGAACCTCCTGGCTAGCTACTTCTCCTTTCAGCACAACTTTACCGCCAGTTTGAGCAACCCAGAGCCTCTCCTCGTCATCCAGGTCGTTGTCTTGGTCAAAAGCCCAAACAACTCGCTTGGCAAGGCCGCTTTGGTCGTATTCTCCATTTAACCCCAGTCGTTCTGGGGGAATGTCATCTCCTGCTGGTGCATCTTCTGAAGGGGTACTAGCTGCGGCAGCTTCCTCTGGGCTTCCAAATCCAAAAAGTCGTTGTAACCAACCCATAAATATTGTGTTTCACTCCAATCAGTTTTTATCGATTTTTATGTTACCGAGGAATTTGGCAATTAGCTGCCTAGTTTCAGAAAAAATATATCTTTAGATACAGCACACTGTTACTAGAGTTCTTGGTTACTCAAAACCTGGATAAAATGGTAGTTGGTTTACCGTTGACCGTTGACGCTTAGCTTCAAAAAACTTAACAGTTAACCGTTGCTCATCCCTTATCCCCCCTTAAAAAAGGGTTAGTAAACAGCTAGAGAAAATGTCGCAGAGTCTCCCAAAAACTCTTATTATTTGTTAGAATTAAATTAGGGTAACACCGACAGGGATTATTATGTAACTTAAATTAAAGCCGAAAACCAAGGGTTTAATAGTTGCGCTCTCTATCCCGGTGGAACCAGCTTTTTTGACATTTTTATGGCGCTCGCGGGATATTCCGTCAGAGAAGCGCGGAGATACCCCCTGGATGTGAAAGCATCTTGCATTGGCGGGCAAAAGTCTATCTTGGTAGACTTTGGTAGCTAAAAAGTATCGGGCTAGTCAACACTTAACCACTCAACAGTCTCACCAATAAATCACGTTGATAGCAATTTAGGCAGCACACGCCCCCACCACTCCCAAGTCAAACTATGAAACATACCCTTTCCGTTTTAGTTGAAGATGAAGCCGGTGTTCTAACTCGCATTGCTGGTTTATTTGCCCGTAGAGGCTTCAATATCGAAAGTCTTGCCGTTGGACCAACTGAGCAGGTTGGTATATCTCGAATTACGATGGTAGTACCTGGAGATGACAGCAGCATTGAGCAGCTGACTAAGCAACTCTATAAGCTAATTAATGTCCTCAAAGTACAGGATATTACCACAATTCCCTGTGTCGAAAGGGAGTTGATGCTGCTCAAGGTTAACACTACTAGTTCCACCCGCTCCGAGATTATTGAATTAGCCCAGGTGTTTCGTGCCCATGTCGTAGATACATCTGAGGAGTCACTAACTCTAGAAGTTGTGGGAGACCCAGGTAAAATGGTAGCACTGACCCAAATGCTGAATAAGTTTGGTATCCGCGAAATTGCCCGGACTGGCAAAATCGCCCTAACCCGAGAATCGGGAGTCAATACTGAATATCTCAAGTCTTTGGAGGCAAAAGTTTAATTAGTCATTAGTCATTAGTCATTGGTCGTTAGTCATTGGTGATTGGTTCGTCTCTTTTGCCTGCAAGCCTTTATGATATGAACCTACAGGAATTGCGATCGCAAATTCTGTTCCCTTACCGGGATTAGAGGTACATAGGATTTGACCGCCATGCTGTTCAACAACGATTTTCCGGCAGATATCTAGCCCTAAGCCAGTTCCCTTGTCGATTGATTTGGTGGTGAAGAATGGTTCAAATATCTTCTGTTTAACCTCTTCTGTCATTCCCGGACCATTATCGATGATTCTGATCACGACCTGTCCACCAGAACTGTCCCCAAGATCACCATTGCTGCCTATAAATTCTGTCCGAATGGTGATATTAGGCAGTGCTGGTGTCTTTTGATTTACACCTTGCGGGGAATCAGAAGACTGAGGGGAAACTCGAACCTTAAACCTGTCTACCTGAACAGGTGAAGAACCTCTAACAAAGAACCTATTAACCTGTGCCTCTTCTAGAGCATCAATGGCATTGCACAGCAGGTTCATCAACACTTGGTTGATTGGACCAGAGTAGCACTCCACTAAAGGGAGTTTTCCATAGTCCTTGGTCACGGTAATCCCGGGATTGTTTCCTTTGGGCTTTAAGCGATTATGGAGGATAGTCAGAGTACTATCAATCCCTTGATGAATATTCACGCGCTGCTTTTCATCGGTCTGCTGTCGGGAAAAGTGGCGCACTGACTGCACAATCTGTTGCAAGCGTTCTGCACCTAATCCCATGGATGATAGGGCTTTGGGAAAATCTTGGATTAGGAAATCTAGGTCAATTGCATCGGCGTACTGTTGAATTTCGGCTACAGGCTGGGGATAGTGTTTGACATATAATCCCAACAGTCTTAATAAATCTTCGCTATAGTCCCTTGCTGGAGTCACATTTCCACAGATAAAGTTAAGTGGATTGTTGATTTCGTGAACAACACCAGCGCATAACTGTCCTAAGGTGGACATTGTTTCACTTTGCTTTAACTGCTCTTGAGCCAGTTGCAGCTTCTTTAAGACATTCTCCAGTTCCTGGCTTTGGGCTTCTAATTTTGCTTGTGCTGCTTGTAAAGCTGCTTCAGTTAATTTTTGTTTAGTAATATCTTTTACAAAACCTTCGTAGTATAGAATGTAACCAGTAGCATCACGCACTGCCCAAGCACTTTCGCAAATCCACATTAGGGTGCCGTCTTGGCGATAGACCTGGGATTCAAAATCCTCTACCAAACCCCTCAAGTGCAGTAGTTCAAGGAATTGATAGCGTCGCTGGGGATCTTTGTGAAGGTACTCCCCAACACCAGTTACATGACTGAGGAATTGGTTAGGTGATTCATAGCCATATAGTCTAGCTAGTGATGGGTTGCAGGCTATATAGTAACCATCAGGGGTAATTTTAAAGATACCATCAGTGGAGTTTTCAAATAGAGACCGATATCTCTGTTGGACTGCTAAGAGAGATTTTTCCACTCTTTTACGGTCAATTATTGGCTCAGCTAGTGTCTGATTGGTAGGTTGCCAACTAGTTTTCCACTTGGTGAAGTTTTTATGAACCGTTGGATTAGGTTTGACCCGCTTGCCAGAGCTAGGGGGTAAAGTTCTGCGACTGATTAACATAGATTGTTGCCTCACCTTTTTCCCTCACGACCATTACTATTGAGCATTTTAGCTGCCTGTTGAAGGATGGGTTTCCGCTACAGACTATAGTATTTGCTGTTGGGGAATTGTGCCATCCCTGAGCGGTTGTTTAAAAAAATATTAACTAAACTGCTCCGAATTTA
This sequence comes from Moorena sp. SIO3I6, assembly GCF_010672095.1. Taxonomy (NCBI): domain Bacteria; kingdom Bacillati; phylum Cyanobacteriota; class Cyanophyceae; order Coleofasciculales; family Coleofasciculaceae; genus Moorena; species Moorena sp. SIO3I6. The sequence continues at coordinate 33,454 of NZ_JAAHHU010000048.1, forward strand.
AATAAATTTAACATACATCTCCCCTTGACAACAGTCAAATTAAGAAGGTTTTTTTCCCAAGTTACGCACTGTAGTCAAATATTGTCCTAGAAAGGGTAATCCACCAATGGCGGGAAGTAGGTAGCGGGAAGTACACAGCAACCCTAAGGCGGCAGCTGTAGCAGCCGGAAAATAGGGTTGGTAGAAGAAAATTAGCGCAGCGTCACGGGTGCCAACCCCCGCAAAGGTTAGTGGTAACAATCCCGCTAAAATGGCTAGGGGGGACAGAGCGAGATTGGTTAAAAAGGGTGTCCAGGCGTTGAGGGCGAGGATAAATAACCAAATTTGCAATAAGTGTAAGAACCAGATAAAAATTGAAGTTAGGGTAATTTTGAATAACTGCTTGGGGTCATGCCAGAAGTAGCCGTGCATTTCCCCCCAAGAAGTTTGCATTTTTTCTAGCTTTGAGCGGAATTTTTTGGGTGCAATTTTTTTTGTCAGCAAGAAAAATAAATGGGCAAATTTGCGGGAGCTTAGCAGGAATAGCCCTAGAATTAACCCGAAAATTATCCCAGCGGTCATCAGCCAAAAGAAGTCATTTTTGCCCGGATATAGTAATAAACCAAAGACACACCATAGCAGTAGAGACAGCATGTCACAAGCTTTTTCGAAAATCACGATGGCTAACGACAAGCTCCCAGCTAAATTACCCCGCTGCTTCATAAAGTAGGCTTTAGCAATATCTCCCATTTTGGAGGGCAAGACCATATTCAGGGTACTGGCAGCTAAAATCAGGCGATTGGCTTCCCAAAATCGGAGTTGGGAACCTGTAGGCATTAGTTGTTGCAGTCGCCAAGCCGTAAACAGGGTGATCGGAATCACCATGCCCAGACTAATCGCCATCCACATGCGATCGCATTCTTTAAATACAGCGATCAGTTCGGGAAAGTCAATTTTGGTATAAATTACCCCTAGGATGATTAGGCTGATGGCAATGGAGATTAGTCGTTTCATGGATTAGCAGCAAAAGGCAAAAGGCAAAAGGCAACCGGCAACGGTCAACCTTCAATCTACCCTAGGGGAACGCCAAAGGCGAACAACCTTCAACATCTGATGCTAACCAAAAACTTTAGTCAGAATTTCAACAGCTGGGTCAACTTCTAGCCACACCGTAGCCCCACAATGCTTAGGACAATTGGGTTGATAAACTAAGCGAGATGGGCCTTTGATTTCTACATAATGACCGTAGGTGTTGCGGTTGCCTTGTTTGACGGTCAGGACAGGCTTGTAAGTATCGTATTTTCTATTTTCCTTAATAATTTGCTGGTTGACGTGGATGTAAGTCGCCACCTTTTGAGCAACTTTTTTCCAGGTTCCTTTTGGTCCACGCTTACCAGGAATGACTCTGGGCATGCCGTTAAATAGGGGAATTTGCCAAAATCTGCCAACTTTTTGAGCGCCTTTAATTCTGCCGCTTTTGAGGAGTTGGCGAACTCGTTGGACACAAATTCCTAAAAGATAAGCTGCTTGAGTGGTTCCAATTGTAGTTATCTGTTGTGCTGCCATGTCTTTGCCTTTTAGTCTAGCGCTATTGTTTGATCATGATTTTAATATAACACAGATTTTTAAATAGCGCTAGTGTTTTCCAAAAATCTGTTACATAACTTAATATCATGTTGTTTATATAGTGTTATAGGTTTGAGTTTAGAGTGGGAAGTAAAGTACTAGATCGTTGATGTAGTTTGATTAATCTTATTAGTCAAATTACTATAGCGCTATTGCTTTGTGGGACAGGTGATCTAAACAGTATTGGCAAGAAATTAAATAGCGCTATAGTTTAATCATCAGAGTGTTAGCTAATGAATTAATGTAGCGTTATAGTATCTTGGCCGTTAGCTTAATAAGCGCGCTAGCTTTATTCAGTGTTGTTAGTGGTTTTATATAGCGCTATGTTTATTGTTCCAATTCATATAGCGCTATTAATTTCACAGCAAAGGTGATCTAATTACCAACAAATTTTATAGCGCTATAGTTGGGATAAGCATTGATCACACAACACTTGACCACTGAGGCACTCAAAAATATTTTCCAAGTTACCTGATCTCAAAAACGCTGCTCGAACTTCAACCATTCATAATCATCCAAGGTTTGCACCTCATCACTTAGGTCAACCCAGGGTTGTAATTGTCCTGGTTGAAAGGTACGACTCATCACCACATAAATCGATGTCTGGTCTCCACCAATTCCGACACTTTGTACCGATTTCCAAGACTTAGCTTGTAACTCATCAATTACTAACCATCGCTCACCTTGCCAATAAAAATATCGGCGAAAGCAGAAGGGAGCGTCTTTTTTACCAGTAATTAATAATTAGGGTTAGTCAAACTCTTTTCTAAGCTGGGTTATGAGGATTAGATGGGTTTGCCCTAGCTGCCCACCTACTTTATTTCGTCATTGGGCTTTTGTATTAGCTTGTAAAGGCTTTCGCTCTGACCCTCAAAAATTATTTCTATTGTTGTGCTTGGCATGAATTGTGAATAATGTGCTTCGTTCAAGGGGCTACCCTGAAAAATAATGCAATTCTTCTCTATAAGATTACTTAAATCTAATTCTTGATTAAAAGATTCATATTTACGAGACCAGATATTGTAGAAAAATCCATCAGGAAAACTATATTATAAGACCTTAGAAAACCGATTTGAAGCAAAATCGTTACCAAACTTGAGTGCATATTGTCTATCGCTAGACCGATAATATCTTACGTGAATACAATTATTGTAATTTTGCTTAATCAACTGATTAATAGTTTTAATTTCACCCCTATAAGATTGATGACTATTTTTATCCTGTAACATTAGCTGATAAGTAACTGCGGCACTTGCTGTCACATACACCGTTAACACAAGTAGACTTAGTTTTGCATAAATACTTGGTTGTAAAAGAGTAGTCAGTTGTTGTTCAAATAGAGTAACTTGCACCCAAATCAGCAGACTACATAACCCCATAGATGGGATTAAATAATGAGTAGCAGGGTGTTTTAACGTAAGCATTATTTGAAACCCAATAATCAACAAAAGACATAAGTACAATAAATAAAGCTTTTGAACGGGGACGATAGGAGAGTATTTGTGTTGTAAATCGAAATTTTGTAAGGTCGGTCTAGCCAACCAAAACCAAACAGTAACAATGAAGAAATTTAATACCGATAAGCCAACAGTATAAAAGAAAAATCTATCCTGGGGAATCAAGTTAATAAAGGTGCTTGGTAAATTTGAAATATCAACTAAACCTGGATTACCACTGCCATAGTGTCCTGTATGGGTCGCAATCGACGTCAACCAATTAAAAAGACGAGGGTATTGGGAAAAAATAGGAGATGTTGTAATAAAAAACGTGACTATTGTTGTAAAAATTGCTAATCCTTTCTGAAACCAACCAGGAAGCAGCATAATCACCAGTATCATGGGGATAAATGTGACTTTTGTGGATATCCCTAATCCCAAAACTATACCGATAGCTAGGGCAAATTTAGGCAATCGGGCTCTCTCTGAGTAAAGATAAAATAGCAGCAGAATCACCAACACTTGAGTCAAAGAAAGTAGTAGGGTTTCCGGTCTCACACGGGTGGATTCTTGTAGGGGAGTCCACAAAAAAGGTCCTAACTGTAATAGTAAACTCAACGCAATATTCTGAGAGAATGCAAAAGCAACTAAACCCACCAGCAACAAGCAAGATGTTATGATAAGAAGCAGGATGGTGTTGACAGTGATCAAATAAAACTCAGGATTTTGCAGTACAGATTCTGTAATATTAGAAACAACAGAATTCGTCAGGTACTGAATAAAATAAGTTATTTGAATAACAATAGCACCAAAAACTTGTAGAGTAGTGCCCGGATGATCGGTATGACCAGGTGTTTGGAATTGGATGATATTTAAAAAATTTAGGAGATAAGCATACTCAGGATCAGAGTTTATTCCAAGCCAATATGGACCGAATTCCTGTCTAATAATCAGAGAAATAACAGCGAAGATAACCGGGATAATAAATAAATAAACAAATTGCTTTTTTTTAGATACTTTCTGCCGGAAATGACTGATGTTCATAGAAGCATTAACGTAGTTGTTTTAATATAATTATCCTTATTATTAATTTAAGCATTAGCTATCACTTAAATTACTTTTTCTAGTTCAATCGTCATGAACATTCCCAAGTGAGGATTAAGGGGTGATAGAAGCCATTCCATAAATTGCACTAGACTAAAAAGGGCTGATGGGAGAAGTTGTCTCATAGACAATCCTCCACTAATCAGATATCTTAAGGGTGTATGATTTTTTATACTTCGTACTCTTAAACGAGGAAATTCTTCCCGAAAAAGTTCGCTATCTCGGTTAAAAATAATCCAAGGAATAGCCATATTTGCTCCTGACAATGGTCCCCCTTCTTCAAAACCCCAATACCCCCGTGGATTAAATGGTTCATGGTGAAAATTCTTATAAATAAAGTTAGACCAACAAGTATTTGCTGGTTCGATCATGACAAGTTTTCCACCAGGCTTAAGGCAACGATCTGCTTCCCGAAAAAATTGTCGCGAATCTTTAATATGGTGCAATACATCAATCATCAGGATGGCACTAAGATCGTTGTCTTCAAAGGGCATATCTAAAGCAGAAAAAACTAGATCAACACCATCATAGGGTAAGACATCTGAAGTGATAATTTGAGAATTGTATTCTTTTAAGAAACTAGCACCACTACCAAGCTCCACAATTTTACCATCTGGTGGAATTGTCTTAATTCTCACTAATAACTGATTATAAAAACTATTATAAGTTTTTATAAGAAAGGGTTTGCGCTGAATTATTGCCCTTAATACATGGATGTTGTTTGGATTATCTAGATTGGTCATCTTAGATAACTCAGGAAGTCTTAATAAGTTAAGCATAGTAATCACAGAAGTCAGCTATATAATTAGGAAAACTTTATCTTCTTGGCTGCATAAGCACACATTTTAAAAAGTACCAACCCCTCCTTAAAGTGCTGAATATTTGAAGCGCCATAGGTTCTGGGCATATAACGGACGGGAATATCATTTATTTTTAATCCTAACTTCGCAGCGCCGAATAACAAATCAAAATCGCCAAAAGGGTCAAAATCACCAAAGTAACTCCGATTTTCCGCAATGCGGCAATAATTCTCTTTTGAAATTGCCTTGGTTCCACAGAGAGAGTCTTTGATTTTAGTATTAAGAAGATAGGATAGTAGCCAGGCGAAGAAACGGTTAGCCATTCGGTTCAACCAGGGCATAGTAGTAGCATTTACTGGGTAGATGAGGCGGCAACCGTTAGCAAATTCACAGTATCCAGAAGCGATCGCCTCGAAAAAGTAAACTAAATCTTCTGGCTTAACGGTTAAATCGGAATCTAAGATAATAAAAACGTCTCCTGTTGCCATGTTAAAGCCTTGGCGAACTGCGTCTCCTTTGCCTATCCCTGATTGTTGGGCAACTTTTATATCCCATCGATCTTTGTACTTTTCCTGAACCCGTTGAATTTCTGACCAGGTGTCATCTCTAGAGTTTCCTTCTACAAAGATGATTTCAGTATGTCGGCCCAATTTTGGCATCCGGGTGACGCAAGCTTCGATATTCCCTGCTTCGTTTCGTGCTGGAATAATCACTGAACAAGTCCTTTGCTGAATTTGGGTTTGAGCATCAGCATCTTTAGGCTGTAATCTGGCAATAATATACTCACATAAACAAAGTTGGTTGATAAAAGGCAAGGGTGCTAGGAACCGATTTATAAAATAGCTTATTAGTGGCACTCGCTTTGGAAAGAGTAATCTTTTTCCGTGATAAAGGACTTCAAAACCAGTTAGTTGTAATAAATTTTGAATATCTTCCAGACTCAACCAGTTGAGATCTGATAAGGGCATGCGTTGCCCGATCAAGGTGGCAAATTGTAGAATAGGTTCCCATACAGGGTTTTGAAACGTCATGACCAAACGGCTATTATTATGGCAGGCTTTTTCTATAGAATGTAATGCCTTCTGTATATCCTCTATGTAGCTGATTGTATTGGCCAATAAAATATAATCAAATTTCTCTAGGGGTTGAAAATATTCTATATTCTCTACCTGAAACTCCAGTCCTGGAAAACTTTTCTGACTATCTTCGACGGCCTCGGAATTTCTATCAATTCCGAGGCCATAACTTGGATTAACAGCCGCTAATAAGTACCCCAAACGTGAACCAACCTCTAAGACAGAATAGCCAGGACGTGTTGAAAAGCGGAAAAACTTTTCTAAGTCTTTATAGTAGTAGAGATTTCGATTTCTCCATTTTTCCATCCAATTTTTATAGTTCATATCATCTAATAAAAATTATGGGCAGTTCTGTAGAATTAGTGATGTTATGATTTACAACCGGTCTATTAAGCAGTGCCTAAGGCAGCGCTAAATTATAATTGTGAATAAAATTCCAAATAGCCCCAATTTGAAGACATTGTCAAAACGCTGACACCATCTCTCTCAGCAGGTGGGCATTGCTATCGAAACTGTTTCTGTGATCGGATTGAGTCGCGAAAGAGACTAACCTAAAAACCTTAGCCTATATAGATTACCCTCAGATTCTTCCTAAAATTCCACTATGTCTTTTGCTACCATGTCTTTTCCTCTTTACTATAGCGCTATTGTATAGTTTCTATCTGAGGTTAACACAAATTTTTAAATAGTGCTAGTATTTTTTGGTAATTGTTACATAATTTAATATCTTGGCTATCGTTATAGTTTTAGGAAGTTAGTAAGCTGATTAGATTAGCGCTATATTTAGTAGCTTGAATTGAACCCAATTACTATAGCGCTATTACTTGACCGGCGGAGGCAAAGGATACTCTTAATTAAATAGCGCTATCTTTACTTAAGAGTAGGAGCCTATCAAAACTATAGCGGTATAATAATTTGGTTGGGGAGGATTAAATATAGCCCTAATTTTTTTGGCGTTGCTGAATTAAGGAATGAATGCGCAATCATCTGGTTTTGTTAAAGCCCCCTAAATCCCCCGAGGGAGGGATTGCTCGCTCGGGGGACTTTGAACGTCTTATTCCCCCCAGAATTGGGGGGTTAGGGGGGCAAAACCATACCCAGAATCAGCAACGCCATTTTTTTGATAAGACATGATCTAATCACCAACAAATTTTATAGCGCTATAGTTGGGATAAGCATTGATCACACAACACTTGACCACTGAGGCACTCAAAAATATTTTCCCAGTTATCTGATCTCAAAAACGCTGCTCGAACTTCAACCATTCATAATCATCCAAGGTTTGCACCTCATCACTGAGGTCAACCCAGGCTTGTAATTGTCCTGCTTGAAAAGTACGACTCATGACCACATAAATCGATGTCTGGTCCCCACCAATGCCGACACTTTGTACCGATTTCCAAGACTTAGCTTGTAATTCATCAATTACTAACCATCGCTCACCTTGCCAATAAAAATATCGGCGAAAGCAGAAGGGAGCGTCTTTTTTCCCAGTAATTAATAATTTCTGCAATAATTTCCGAATTAAATTGGGAAAGAAGCGTCCTATCGTTAACATCACTCCCCGCAGAATTAGTAAATTCATTGGAGTCATTTGCTTCTGTTTCGCCCATCCCAAGTTTCCCTCAATCAGAATTTCATCTTCACTGACTTTAACTTGATAGTCATCAATCAGATGACCAACAGCATTTTTTAATTTACCTCTGTTTTGTACTAATATAGAAAAATGGGTATCTGAAGCAATTAATTGATTGTCTCGAAATATCTTAAAAACGCCTCCTTTATTCAAAGCTAAATAAAGTTCTGTACCTCGACGGCGCTCAATTAGGATGTTGGCGTCTTTCAACCATACGCGACCACTGCGACGGGGAGTTGGTTTGGGTCGGTTGCTGACAAAATCCCGCCAAGATAGGAGATAATTCCATGTATGGTGACCAATAATGTGATCATCGGCGTAACAGGGACCAAGACCATTAGCTAATCCCACCAAGAAGCGGTCATTAATCTCTAGGGCTTCTGGAAACCAGCGTCCTACTAATTCAAAGCCATGGGGAAAAAAGTTGTAAGTGTTACGGCTAGTGTATTCTCCGCCATAGGAACCATCGGGATGGATGAATTGTGCGGCTAATTCGACAGCTTTGATCAGAGCTTCTTTTAGGCGTGGGTCTAATCTCAACAGATAAATCCTGGCTAGACAGGAAATCGTTAAGGTGTGGTAGCCTGGGTCGCAGCCTTCGTATTCTATAAACCAACCTTCGGGACTTTGCCAGGATAATACTTGCTCTAGTCTTTGCGATCGCGCTCTATCCCATTGATTGGTATGCAACAGTTCCGATAGCAGGTCTAAACATAAGACAATCAAGGCTTGGTGGTTGCTGAGCTGTCCACTTTCCATGTGATGGGCTAGCCAATCTGCTCGTTTTTCAAAGAATTGTAAGGCAATGGGGTTATGGAGTCCCATGGCTTTGTAACTTTCGATGCTAGCCAATAAAGAAAAGGCGGCGGCTCCAGCAGCACGCTCAAAAGGGAAATAATCATCACAGGAGCCATCGGGATGGGAACTGGATGCAGCAAAAAGTATCCCTGCTTCGACCCAATCGAGAATTACTGGTTGCTGGTAGAACGGGTTATCTGGCAAGTCGGTATGATAAACTAGTGCTAGGGGCCAGACAAATTCCTGTGCCATCCCACTAGGAAAATCAATGATTTTATAGTGCCAGAAATTACGGTCGAAGCACCCGTAAGTGGGGCTGTGGGGATTTCGGTCTAGGAGGGTAAGGATTTTAGGGATTTGGTTTAGGGCGTGACGGGCGAATAGGTCTCTGGTCATTATTTGCTGCTGAATGTGTCAGTGCTTCAGTCCGAGAGTGATTAATTCTTTTCAGCCAAAAGTAGTCTTAAGAGCTTCCCACTATAACAAGTAGTCTTAAGAGCTTCCAACTATAACAATGGGAGTGTCAACGATTCAAGAAACTATTGACAAATTCTTCTCCTTCTCCCCCCTCATCACGGTTTTCCCGCTGTTGATGATTTCCGGTTGATGGCAAATGGGGAGTGTGATTGGAGTCAACTTCCAATCGACGTAGTCGTAGTTGGATGTCTTCTAGAAGTTGACGATTGACTGCCATTAGGTCTGCCACTAAACCAAATATCCACAGTTGAAAGCCCATTAGAATCAGAATAGCAGCTAAAACTAGGCTGGGTACGTGAGCTTTGGGAGTACCAGCGAAGTATAGGATTAACCAACGAATCCCCAGTAAGGTTCCTAGGGTAAATGGAATTGTCCCCAAGGTGATAAAGAATCTCAGGGGGTTGTAGGTCATGGAGATTCGCAGGATAGTGATTAGCGATCGCTTAACATAGGCACTGATACTCTTGACTAGACGGGACGGGCGTAAATAGCGATTGGTGCGGATTGGTACAGACGTAATAGCGATGCCTTTTTGTCCAGCTTGAATAATAGTTTCTAGGGTGTAGGTGTATTCATTAAAGACATTTAGCTTTAAGGCGGCTTCTCGGCTAAAGGCTCGGAATCCACTGGGAGCATCAATGATATTAGTATTGCTAGCAATTCGGACTACCCAACTACCGAATTTTTGTAGACACTTTTTAATAGGGGAGAAGTGCTTAATCTTCTGAATCGGTCGTGCCCCGATCACTATTTCGGCTCGACCTGATATAATAGGTTGTATGAGTTTGGGAATGTCATCAGCGCAGTACTGATTATCCGCATCGGTATTGACAATAATGTCCGCATCTGCTTTCAAGCAAGCTTCGATTCCTGCCATGAAAGCTTTGGCTAGTCCCTGATTGTGTTTAAAATTAACAATGTGGTCTACGCCATAAGAGCGGGCTACGTCTACGGTGCGGTCTGTACTGCCATCATTGATAATTAGCCACTCAACGGTATCTACACCCCTCAGTTGACGGGGAAGCACCGAAAGGGTAATCCCTAGGCTGTTTTCTTCGTTGTAGCAGGGGATTTGAATAATTAGTTTCGTCATCGATGGTGACGGGTTTTGCTTCAAGAATGGGAAAAACTCCGGTGCCTTTGATTATCGCAGACCCAGGCAAAAGAGTTTTGGTTTCTTGATTATGGTAGGTTATTGAGGATTATACCAGTTGTTAATGGAGAGTCAAGGGAGTAGGGAGTAGGGAGTAGGGAGTAGGGAGTAGGGAGTAGGGAGTAGGGAGTAGGGAGTAGGGAGTAGGGAGTAGGGAGTAGGAGGAAGGGTGTAGG
>NZ_JAAHHU010000480.1:0-3230 GCF_010672095.1 Moorena sp. SIO3I6
CATCGCAGGTGCAGGTTTAGCCAGAGGTTACTTAAAACGAGAGGAATTAACACAACAAAAATTTATTCCCAACCCCTTCGACCAATCCCAAGATACTGAAAAATCCAAACTTTATAAAACAGGAGATTTAGCTCGATATTTACCAGATGGGAATATAGAGTTTTTGGGTCGCATAGACCACCAGGTAAAGATGCGGGGTTTTAGGATTGAGTTAGGAGAAATAGAATCTGCCATAGAAGAACATCCAGGGGTAGAAGAAACATTAGTAACACTCAGAGAAAATCAAGTAGGACAGCAGCAGTTAGTGGCGTATATAGTGCCGAATTATAAGGGAAGTAGACAAGTAAAACAACTGCTGCAATGGGAACAAGAAGGAAGACTAAAAACTGGTTACCAGTATCACTTACCTAATGGCATGGTAATCGTTCATCTAAATCAAAATGAAACCGACTTTTTGTACCAAGAGATATTTGAAAATGCGGAATATTTTCAGCATGGAATAAGGATTAATGAAGGAGATTGTATCTTTGATGTAGGAGCAAATATTGGGATGTTCAGTCTGTTTGCATCGCAACAGGTGAAAGATTTAGAGATATTTGCGTTTGAACCAATACCGCCAGTGTTTAAAGTACTGGAAATGAACACAGAGCTGTATATTTCAAAGGTAAAGCTATTTGAATGTGGTCTATCAAACCAAACCAGAATGGAGACCTTTACCTATTACCCAGAGAATTCAGTAGTGTCTGGACTATACGCAGACCAAAACCAAGAACAAGAAATGATGAAAACTTTCTTGAGCAACAAACAAAAGGAGACTGGGGAACAAAGCAAGTTATCGAGTCAAGAACTCGAACAAGTGAGTAGCTATATGTTCCAAACACAGCAACAAGTTAATTGCCAGTTAAGAACCCTATCAGAAGTAATAAGAGAGCAGGGGGTGGAACAGATAGATTTACTCAAAATAGATGTAGAAAAAAGTGAGTTAGAGGTGCTAGAAGGTATTGAATCAGAGGATTGGTCGAAAATCAAACAGATAGTAGTGGAAGTGCATGATATAAATGGCAGATTAGCGGCAGTGGAGGAGTTGCTAAAAGCTCAAGGATATCAGCTAAAAATCCAGCAAGAAACTTTCTTAGAAAAGACGCAGATATATAACATCTATGGATTACGTCAGTGGGGTAGCAAAGAAATTGATAGCCAGAGAAGCAAGCAAGTATCAAAAAACCGAGAACTATTAGAGAATCAACTCGACAGTTGGCAAGAAGTATTTAATGAAAGAATTCATTCAGAACTAGGACAATTCACTGACCCGTTTTTCAACATTGCTGGTTGGCGCAGCAGTTACGACAACCAACCCATACCAGTAGAGCAAATGCGCATCTGGGCAGGGGATATAGTAACTCAAGTCTTAGCCCAGAAACCAGAGAGTGTGTGGGAAATAGGTTGTGGTACAGGAATGCTGCTATTTCAAATCGCACCCCAGACACAAAACTATTATGGTACAGATATATCCAATGTTTCATTAGAATACATCAAACAACAAATAGAACAGGAACCAGACAAATATGGTGATGTTTCCTTAGCACAGAAACGAGCGGATAACATGGCTGATATAGCAGATAACAGTTTCGATGTTGTATTGCTGAGTTCCATAGTTCAGTATTTCCCTAGTGTTGAGTATCTGTTGCAAGTAATAGAAGAAAGTATCAGGGTAGTCAAACCAGGAGGGATGATTGTCTTAGGGGATATCCGCAGTTTCCCATTAATGAGAGCCTTTCACAGTTCGGTGCAACTATATCAAGCAACTCCCTCATTGTCACGACAACAACTCTTAGAAAAGATAGACAGACAAATGGAGGAGGAGAAAGAGTTGTTAGTGTCACCAGAGTTGTTTGTAGCTCTTAAAGAAAAACATCCAGAAATAACTCATGTACAAATCCGTTTACAGAGGGGAACAGAACACAATGAACTGAATAAATATCGCTATAGCGTACTGTTGCATATAGAGGCACAACCAGGAAAAGTAATAACACCGACTGTAGAAAGTGGAGCTTCTCTGAGTGTTCAACAGATAGAAAATTATCTGCGAGACAAAGGGCCAGAATCAATTTGCTTTAGTGGTTTAGTCAATGGCAGAGTAGCTAATGATGTAGATTTGGTAGAGTTGCTATCACAGCCAGAATCAAAACAGAATGTGCAGCAGTTGAGGCAGTTTTTAGAGTCAAAGCCAGTAAATGGCATCGACCCAGAGAGGCTACATCAACTGAGTTCGGATAATGGGTATTCTCTAGAGTTGTGTTGGTCAGCAGAAGGTAGTCCCGAATTGATGGATGGGGTATTTGTGCGCAGTGAGTTAGCCAAAGAAGGGATAGTGTTAACACCGCTCACTCAAAAATCGGTGGCAGCAAGTAACTGGAATAATTATGGGAATAATCCCTTGAGTTCTCAGTTCAGAAAGGAACTGATACCGCAGTTGAGAGAGTATCTACAGTCGCGGTTACCAGAGTATATGGTGCCATCGGGGTTGATGGTGTTGTCGCAACTGCCTCTGACTCCCAATGGCAAAGTAGACCGTAAGGCATTGCCAGCACCAGATTTCGTCAGTAGTCTGTCAACGGAGTATGTGGCTCCACAAACGGAAACACAGAAGGTCTTAGCAGACATTTGGGCAGAAGTGTTGGGTATAGAAAAGGTGGGTATACACGATAAATTCTTTGAGTTGGGAGGACATTCCCTATTAGCTATCCAAGTAATCTCTCGTGTGCGAGCAGCTTTCTCAATAGAACTTAAGCTACAGGACCTATTTGAATCACCCACCGTAGCAGGAGTGGCCCAAGCTATTGAGAAGAGAAACGATGGTACACAGGTTACTAATCAAGTTAAGGACTTGAGGGCTGAAGTAATCTTAGACTCCAAAATTCAGAATCAGTCTGTAGCTTTTGAAGATATAACTGAGCCGAAAAATATCTTTTTGACTGGAGCAACAGGCTTTTTGGGAGTTTATTTACTCTCTGAACTCCTCGAACAAACTCAAGGGAATATATATTGTCTCGTACGTGCCACCTCTTCTGAGAAAGGTAAGCAGAGACTGCAAAGAGCCCTGGAGTCGTATAGCCTATGGAATGAAACCAAAAGCTCAAGAATTATTCCAGTTATAGGAGAATTGTCGGCTCCACTATTGGGTCTTGACGAGTCACAGTTTAACCATCTGACTTGCTAGATGGTTAAAC
>NZ_JAAHHU010000481.1:0-3258 GCF_010672095.1 Moorena sp. SIO3I6
ATAAATCGGGGAGACTCGTAAGCCATCTGGAGGGGTCGCAACCGTTGGTAGGCAGTTTTGTCAAATTCCTCCAGATTGACTTTGGCAACGAAAAATTTCATATTCTGGCGGATGTAGGGTCGCAATAACCGATTTGCTCCCCGTGGAATTTTGTAACCGTTGCGTCTAAGCCAGGTTTCTAAACCTCTAGAGTCCCTAGCACTTAGGATAAGAATGTTATATTCTCCAACTGAGAAGCGCTCCTCTACCGTGACACCTAAACTACGATCATAAGCATCCGGTCCCCTTGTGCCACCTGGACGACCTAGGTCTGCTGGCGCACTTTCGAGATACCTTCGGTTATCGGCACAGGGGTTTGGGTCAAAATATTCCACTAGTCGAGGTGCACTAAACTGATCGAGGCGTTCAATAATCTTAGGGTCACCTACATTCACCTGTTCTCGCTGAAGCACCACAGGAACTGGCACAACCATGGCAAAGTCTTTAACATCCCCTTGATAGTCATTTGCCATGGTTAAAACAGTGCGATCGCCATCCCGAGCAATTATCACTTGAGAGGTCTGGTTATATAGTTTACTATCAGCTTTTGCGACATAAAACCCACAAAAACCCCAGGCTTTTTGAGCCAAGCCTAAACTCAATAAAACCGTTATCAAAATAGTACTTATAACCCGAATAATTTTCATTATTATTTATTTGTTTGTCTTTAACTTAAGTTAATAAACGTCATTCAACAGAGTCACTATCATGCCAGGAAAATCTCGTAGATGACCAGATAAAATCTAAAAGTACGCTCAAAGGGGATAGGGCAAACAACGCCCAGAAAATAGCAGTAGGCATGAATAATTGATTGCGCAATATAAAAGTGAGTAACGCAATACACACCGCCCATAGCAATCGACTAATCCGTGCATTGGGGATTGAGCGAGGGTCGGTTAACATAAATAGAGCAAACAGTAACAAAGACCCACTCATCAACCGATGGCAAAATACATCCCAACTCCAGCCAAGCCAGAAATTTCTAATTCCTTCTAAAACGGCATAAGCACCCAAAAACGCTGCCGTTGTATCCCATCGTCCTACCCGTTTTAACACCATACTGCCAGTGCCAGCAAATAATAGACCATACCAACCATCATCCCCCCACTGTCCGGGAGAAACCCAAGCATCATTGGTTAGGATAAGAACAGCAATAATGCCGAAATTGGCTGGATTAAAAAAATGCTTGCCCTCTACTCGGAAAATAAATTTACTCAAAATTCCTAGGGAGCCAGCTAAAACCATAGTGCTATAGTTATCAGCTCGTAGCAGCAGGCTCAAGCTTAAGGCTGTAATCATAGCACTTTTTAGGGAAGGGGATTGGGGAGAACTTGAAAAACTAGCATTATTATCCTGGGATAAATTTGCTGGTTTGATCAGCAGATTAAGACTTGTTTCTAAGGTTTGAATTTTGCACGATTTAAGGGTAGATTCAAGGGTAGTTTTAAAATCGGGTTTGGGATTAAAGCCCAAAGGAAGGCCAAGGAAAGATCGGCCAAAGTCCCCAGAGTTTTTGATTACTGATCTGTATTTGGGGTTTGAGCAAAGAAATGCTGCTAACCACTGAGTTAGTAGGCAGCTGACGATTACAACTAGAATCAAGTCTGGTCTTAGTGTCCAGTCCCGAGTGCTGATGCCTAAGACTAGGAAGATGGAGAGAAACAGAATTTGATTGTTTCGGGGGTCTTGTTGCCACATTATCTACCCATTCTGATCCGACTGTTAAATTAATCAGGGCGCTCTGTATGGATCAGGTTTAACACAACATAAGACGGTAACTCTACCGAGACTAATGCAAGAGCGATTAGCAAATGTTTCCCCGCTACTAACACCAGGCTAAGGAAGCGATCGCACCATGCTTTCCAAAGCCCTTTACAAATACATTGACAAATGCTATCTACTGTTTTTGATTGGTTAATTGAGCATGATCTCAAGTATAGTCGGGTCAGTTATCAGTGGTCAGTTACCGATTACTCATTACCGATTACCCACTTCCCTCAATTATTATTCCATTAATAATCAATGGAGAATTCTCTAGGTTATACATTAAGCAAATGTCCGGTAGATGGCCAGAGCATTGCCCATTGTAATTAACTGTAATTAGCCAAAATTTTACGAATTTGATCATCAATAGTCTCTGGTTTCTCCACCATCGCCATATGTCCACATTCAGCAATTTCAATCACATTGTCCCCACAGGATTGAAAGAGACTGTGAAAACTAGCCAGATGACGCACATATTTCGGTTCCATTACCTTATCCTGACTACCAGCAATGAAATAAACAGGTTGTTTTAGTCGGGAAACAACCTGAGGTAAGCGATGCACCTCAGCTTCTGTGGTAGAATCTAGTAACGTCCTCAGTGCAGCTTCCGCGTTAGCAGTAACAAAATCAATAACCCGTTGACGTCCCCATTTCCGGGAAATAGGATGCGCTACCTGAGCCCGGGTAAACAGTAAATCGAGTAAAGGGACATAACACAACCAACGGGGACGGCGTTTTACCAACTGCTCACCAGCCAGCCGAAAGCGCTCAAATTCTTCTTTAAGATAAATTCCACCACCAGCATTAAGACAGATTACCCCTTCAATCCTCTGAGGCAGCAAATAGGCACCCCACAGAGCAATGCTACCCCCTAGGGAATGACCAATAACCCACGCCTGTTCGATTCCCAGTTTTTCTAACAAGATGCCCAAGTCCTCAGCATAGGCAGCTAAGCTATAGCGGTCAGTGGATGAAGTAGCAGTCTCAGGAAATGGTGATTCCGAGTCCCGGTTCGATGTTGAGCTTTGAGTGTTATGAATTTGGGACTGGGATTCACCGAATCCCCGCAGGTCATAGATCAGACACTGATACTGCTGTGACAACCTATAAATTAGAGGTTGCCAATAGCTACGGCTTAACAGCCAGCCGTGGATGAAAACCAGCACAGGGCAGGATGATTTAGTAGGAGGTGTTAATTCGTAAGTATGGGATATTCCTAGAATGTTAATGCTTGCCATACCTTGATATTATCGAAGAATTAACAGGATAGGAAATTCGTCAGTGATTTTAATCACAACGGGTCGCACCTGTGCTTGTCACCTTTTTATGACTAAAACACTTGACCTAGTAATCGCCTCCGAATGCTTTCAGCAATTTTTTGACCTAAATAATCGGGAATCAAGTTTCCGTTAGGGCCTAGTAGGTAAAGAATCAGCCGGGTTCGTCCCCGCCACA
>NZ_JAAHHU010000482.1:0-3235 GCF_010672095.1 Moorena sp. SIO3I6
TACCCCAACTGATCCAGTAGATCAAATGGATGAGTATGATATTACCCTAATTAATCCCGGTATGATTGATGATTCGGAAGAATGGGATAATTAGTAAGTAAATGACCGCCAAGTTAACCTTAAAATTATAATTTTTAAGGTTATAGTTTGAGCGGTTAGCTATCAGCATCGCCCATAAACAAAGCTATAGTGCTGGGCGCAGGGAATAGGGAATAGGGAATAGGGAATAGGGAATAGGGAAGGAAAAAGCCTGTAGCCTGTTTGGCTCCAGACTTTAGTCTGTGAGCTTTTGAACTTTTATGGTCACACTCTGACCAGTGGCTAACTCAGCATTTACCTACCTGTTAGTTATTACTTGGTGGTGGGAATACTAGCAATGTCAAGTGCTTTGGGCACACCAAGCTACTAATAACGAACAGATGAACCAAGCAATAACGCCATGTTCTTTACTTGGCACTATTCTGGTGTTGAGCTTTGCCATCCCTGATGTTGTGACAGCCCAAATCAGTAGCGATGGCTCTGTTTCGACTACAGTTACTACCAACGATAGCGTCAATTTCTTGATTGAAAATGGCGAACGCGCTGGAAATAATCTATTTCATAGTTTCTCGGAATTTTCTATCCCTACCGGCGGAGAAGCCTTTTTTAACAATGCTACGGATATTGCTAATATTTTCAGCCGGGTCACAGGGGGCAGTATTTCAAATATTGACGGGTTGATTCGTGCTAATGGCAGCGCTAATTTGTTTTTGATTAATCCCAGTGGGATTAGTTTTGGTAAAAATGCTTCCTTAAGTATTGGTGGTTCGTTTTTTGCGACCACAGCTGAGAAAATTGTCTTTAACGATGGCATTGAATTTAAGGCTAGTCAACCAGAAGATGAAGCGCCATTGTTGACAATTAATATACCCATGGGTGTGCAATTTGGTTCAACAGCCGAGTCGATAGTGGTCCAATCCCAAGCCATTAATCCAGATTCCGATGCCAAGGTGGGGATTGAGGTAGAGCCAGGGCAAACCATTGCCTTGCTGGGGGGAAATTTAGACTTTCCTGGTGGTGGATTGACCGCATCCGCAGGACGAATTGAACTGGGTAGTGTTGGACCCAACAGTTCAGTGTCTGTGACCCCCCTGGCACAAGGATGGACAATGGGTTATCAAGGGATAGCCGAGTTTGGGGATATTAACCTGACTCAACAGGCTTTTGTGATTACCAATGGTGACAGTGGCGGCAATATTGAAATTCAAGCCAGAAACCTTAATGTCAAAAGCGGTTCTGTTATTAACGCCAATACCTTGGGAAAAACCCCAGGGGGAATTCTGCGCATCCGAGCCACAGAATCAATAGAGATAAGTGCAACTCCAGAGGAAGCACTTCAGGAAGATCAGTTTACAGTTCGCTCAACTAATAGTAACTTAGCGACAAGGGTTTTTGGTACAGCCAAAGGTAATGATTTAATTATCGAGACTAAGGATCTCAAAGTTGCTGGATTTGCTTTTATCTCAGCGAGCTCGATTCGTGCAGGAAATGCAGGCGATGTGGTTTTAGATGTGGAACGCTTACAGATATTAGACGGAGCACAGATTGGTTCTGCAACTATTGGCTCTGGTAATGCTGCCAATCTTACGGTGAGGGCGCAGTCTATCGAAATAATCGGTTTTAAGGAACAGATTCTTGTGGAAGGTGTTGGTGCCAGTGGTTTATTTGTTGGTCCTCAGCCTGGGAGCACAGGTGACGGGGGAAATATAACCATTGACACAGAGCAGTTGAAAATTGCTCAGGGAGGAACCATTACATCCGCAACACTGGGAGATGGCAATGCTGGCGATATCAAGATCCGAGCGACTGTTGTAGAGGTAACGGATGCGGTGGTAGATTTTACTGGAGAGGTGGGTGGAATAATTTCTGCTGTAGGAATGAATGCCGAAGGGGATGGTGGCGATATCAGCATTACAACCGTTGGTTTACGTGTCTTGGATGGAGCACAGATCAATGCTTCCACATCCGGTACGGGAAAAGCTGGCAGGATTGAGATTGAAGCAAGGGAAATTGAGGTCAGGGGTGTCTCAGAAGATGGTCAGTTTTTCAGTAGTATATCGGCCTTCTCAACCACTGATGCTGCTGCTGGTTCCATCGACATTAATACTACTAATTTAACTGTGGAGAATAGTGCTGAAATTTCTGTTAGTGGTGGCACCAGAGATTCCGGTAATCTCAATATTACTGCTAATGGGATTAATCTTGACAATCAAGGTAGTTTAAAAGCGGAAGTAGCCGCCGGAAATGGAGGTAACATTAAGCTAAAGTCTGATTTATTACTGTTGCGCCACCATAGCAATATTACTACTGACGCGAGTGGCACAGCTACTGGTGGTAATATCACCCTTGAAACCATCAACCTAGTTGCCCTAGAAAATAGCAATATTACTGCCAATGCGATCGCAGGACTTGGAGGTAATATTCTCATCACAGCTCAAGGCATCTTTTTGTCGCCAGATAGTCAGATTACTGCTTCTTCTGAGTTTGGTATTGATGGAGTCGTAGAAATTAACAGAACACAGACAGATCCCAGTAATGGACTAGTGGAATTACCAGAAGATACCACTGACCCCAGTCAACAAATCTCGGCAGGTTGTTCTGGGGTAACTAAAAGTAGCTTTATCGTTACCAATAGCGGTGGCATCCCACCCAATCCCGAAGATTACCAAAGAACTAGTCGAGTCTGGGTTGATGTGGAGGATTGGCCAGGAAATCGCAAGGGTAGGAACAGACAAGCCCGACCTACTCAGGATTCAGCCATTAGAACTAAGCGCTTACCAATCATTGAAGCCAATGCCTTAATGGTTGATGAAAACGGAAACTTGGAATTAGTAGCCATAGTTGAAGGTACCATAAAACCGCCGGTTTATCAAAGAAATAATTGTGTTGATAAGTAAGCTATCAGCTATCAGTTATCAGCTATCAGCTAATGCGCTACGCGCACGCTTCGCGAACAGCTATCAGCTACGTCACAGGCTAGAAGCCTGTGCCACACTACACTGAACAGCTTTTGAATAAAATATAGCGTTTATTGCATGTTGATGGTACACTTATCAACCTCAAAGTCCCCGTCACAGGCTAGAAGCCTGTGCCACACTACACTGAACAGCTTTTGAATAAAATATAGCGTTTATTGCATGTTGATGGTACACTTATCAACCTCAAAGTCCCCGTCACAGGCTAGAAGCCTGTGCCA
>NZ_JAAHHU010000483.1:0-3230 GCF_010672095.1 Moorena sp. SIO3I6
CTGGTTGACTGACAAAAAATGAAGTCAAAAGTGCTCAAATACTTATCTGGAGAGAGATAGCCGCCCTTGACTAAAGTGAGTGGGAGCCAGCATTCTAAGGATAGAAACCACTCATACCCTTGGAATGCTGTGAAAAAAACTCCCGTCTATACAATGCCTTGAAGAGCTGGATAGATCAACCCAGTGACTGGGCTCACCTGAGCCACCTGACAACCTGTTTGTGGATGGTGGTGGCCGTGATCAAAACAGGGGAGGTAAATTTGACCCGTTGGATTCCTGAGATTCCATGTAGAGGCCAATATGCCCAAAGCAAGCAACGCCGGATGCAACGCTGGCTGCATAATGCTCGAATTAACATCCATCGATTGTACAAACCTTTGATTCAAGCAGCTTTGGCGGATTGGAAGGATGACACTATTTATTTGAGTTTGGACACCTCACTGTTCTGGGATCAATATTGCCTGGTGCGATTGGTTGTGGTGCATCGGGGACGAGCCTTGCCTGTGGTCTGGCGAGTGCTCGAACATCGCAGTGCTTCTGTATCCTTCAACGATTATCGCGAGATGTTGCAACAAGCCATACACCTCTTGCCCAAAGGGGTTAAGGTCGTTTTACTGGCAGATCGAGGCTTTGTCCACACCGATTTAATGAAAGCCATGACAACCCAATGGGGCTGGCACTATCGGATTCGTTTGAAAAAGGACAGTTGGATTTGGCGAGCCGGAAAAGGATGGTGTCAGCTTAAAGATTTCCATTTCAAGCGAGGTGAAGCCCTCTGCTTTCACAATGTCAAACTCCACAAGGAGTACTGGTATGGTGGGGTCCATCTCGTCTTCGGTCGTAACAATGTCAATGGTGAGTTTTGGGCCATTGTTAGTGATGAAAAGACCACTCTTAAATCCTTTCAAGAATATGGATTGCGCTTTGATATCGAGGAAAATTTCTTGGATGACCAGTCCAATGGTTGGAATGTGCAAAAATCCCAAATTCGCTCAGTTCCTGCTTTATCTCGGCTATGGTTCATCCTGGCAGTTGCTACGTTATATGTCACAGCCCAAGGGGTTGAGGTCGTTGAAACAGGTAAACGTCGATGGGTAGACACACACTGGTTTCGAGGAAACAGCTATTTTCGGATTGGTTGGGAGTGGGTCAAAGCCTCGTTGGAAAATGGCTGGAGACTGATTCGTCGGGTTCGTTTTACGAGTAATCATGATCCTGACCCAGTGATGGCCTCACGAACACAACATGATAAACGACGGTATCGACTGGAATTCAAAATACAAACGTACGAGTACGTGCTTGATTAGTTTTGTCAGTCAACCAGCCCTGATGCTCTTGCTATCCATTAGATTAGCTACTGATTCAATCGTGACAAATCCAGAAAGTGCCAATAAATTCTCTGTCTACCCTATATTCCGCCGCTCCCTACTCCCTACTCCCTACTCCCTGTTCCCTGTTCCCTATTCTTCTATTTTTATCCGGATAAAAAATTACTTATTTTTTTGTTATCAAAGAAAATAAATTTATTTAAGAAAAGTAAAAATTTTCCGGATAATCAATAATGATGAGTTTTTTATTTAACTCAGTATTATCTCTATTTATCTAACTACATAATAGTTATGACTTAATTTTTATCAGTAGTATTTCTAATTTACAACAATCTTTATAAGCGGTTAGTTTAGAACTATGAAACGAGTTAAACACTAACTCAATTCCAGGATAAACTATCAACTCACAAAGCTCGAAAAACAATGAACAACAACTCTCTTTCTCTAAGCAAAACTCTCATCAACACAGGTCTCATTTTTGCGGGCTTAACTGCTGTACTGGCCACATCAGCTAACGCTGAATCAGCAATTCGCGGATCTGCTGTAGAAACACGGGCTTCTGGGAGCTCTATCAGTGTTTCTGGTGAGCTGATTTTACCTGAAGCTCTCCACTTTTCTGGTCCATTAACTGTTACACCAACCTACGCCGATGCTGGAACAAGCACTGCAACTATCGTTAACCTCACCCTAGATGGAACTGGAGTTGCGGCAGTCTCTACTACTACCACTAGTAGCTCAACAAATGCATTCCTTGCCGAAGCTGCAACGGCTCTAGGTGCTGCTACCACCGTTGAGGATCAAGCCGCTTTAATCCGTGCCGGAGCAGGTAATGAAGGCTTGGGTGCTCTAGAGTAAATTAACAGTCAATAAATCCTGTTAAATCAGGGAAAACGCATCTTAATTAATAAACCCTCTATTAGCCTCAACACTCAGCATTCAGCTATCAGCTATTGAAAAGTGCTATAGAGTCATAATTTTTCCGTAATCCACATCAATGGTTTACTGTCAAGACTAATTTAGATGCGTTTACCCTTTCTCTTCAATTACGTTTTCTTGATCATGCCTCCTGGGATTTCTGTGTAGAGAAATGCTAGGAGTATTTTTTATGTTTGTATATAAAAATAGCAAAGGGAACAGGGAGCAGGGAGCAGGGAGCAGGGAGCAGGGAATAGGTGATATGGGAGTAGTAAAAAAAAAATGCACCTCATTAATTTAAAAATTGCTAGATCCATAATTTAGGTAATTCTAGGAATTTCCGAGAGCATCAATAGCATTAAAAAGCAACGATATTGAGTTTCATTAAACTATTTTATAAAAAAATAATTTAATGAAAATACTGTATATAATTAGGTTATAATCATGGATGCAATAGCTTTAATTTTCCTAGCATTATTTTTTGAAATTTCCCCAACGTTTACTACGGATTTTAATCATTATAAAATTTCTCAAAGCGTACAATTAGAAATCAAAGATGCGGATTTTTTCAGGTCTGATTCTGATCAGGTTAAAGAGTTTAAAATTTCTAAGCAGCCAGAACATAAGCCAGAGGATAATCTAAATGTATTGGAAACAGAGGTTGCTGAATCTAGGTCACCTGAAGCAGAGTCAAGCACCTTAGCAGCAAAAACCCAAAATCAAGAAAATTCAAAAAAAACTCCCATCAGTGATGTTATAACTCAAAGTGCCACCAAGTATCCTTGGATTATTAATCCCACTGATAAGTTAACCTTTGATCCCACATCATTTAGACCAAACAAAAACGACAATTACCTAGAAACAGAGTTAAGATTCGCTGACGATAACCCCATTCTAAATAGATTTACCTTTGCTAATTTTCCTAAAGATAGTCAATTCTACTGGGTTCTTGATGGTAATACTGTTGTGATAGAGACTCAAGGATTC
>NZ_JAAHHU010000484.1:0-3229 GCF_010672095.1 Moorena sp. SIO3I6
AACTTTCACCTTTATCACTCATAGTCTTGCCACTCCCACAAGCTTGCAGTTATTTAACTGTAGCGCCTGAGGTTAGAACTGGCGACAACGGGAAACTATTAACTTTTATGAAGATATTGAGATTTACCTGCAAAACAGTTACAATAGATACAGAAATTACAAATCGTTCATCTGTTCATGACTTAACCATAGGTGATCAAGCTTCATGGAGAGACGGAAGTAAGGATAAATCCTGAAGGAACGCGCCTCTTATCACTACACTGACATTATGAGGCGAAGACTTTGACATCCTCCCACCGCGCTCATCTTAGATGATAGCGGGGGATTCCTAAGACTCACGACTTAGGTTTCTGCTTCAATGCACCAGCCTTCCGAGATTTACTCTCTTCCGGTCTTACGGTCGCTCCACAGACTGAAACGGCAAGCCCTGCCGCCAAAATATTAATTGATGCGTTAATATCGCGATCATGGTGAGCATTACAAGAGGGACAATCCCACTCTCGAATATTTAAAGGTAAAGATTCAACGCGATTTAAGCATACAGAGCAAAGTTTGCTACTGGGAAACCACCTGTCAATTAAGACAGCTTTGCGGTCGTACCACTCTGACTTGTATTTGACCTGACGAATTATTTCCGCCCAGTTAGCATCACTGATTACTTGAGCTAATTTGTGATTTTTTACCAGATTTTTTACAGCTAAGTCCTCAAAGGCAATCAATTGGTTTTCTTTGACCAGTTTAGTGGTTAGCTTATGGGTAAAATCTCTTCTAGAGTCTTTAATTTTTGCGTGGATTCTGGCAACTTTCAAACGAGCTTTACAACGGTTGTTGGATCCTTTTTGTTTCCGTGATAGATCTTTTTGGTATTTAGCTAGTTTTTTCTTGAGTTTTTTAAAATGTTTAGGGTTGGTTATTTGGTCTCCGTTACTGGTTGTAATTAGGCTGGTAATCCCCAAATCAAAACCAATTTGATGGCTAGTTGGAGGTAGACTCAAATCTCTGTGATCATTAAACCTGATTGAGATATGCCAACGATTAGACGGATCTAAGCTAACTGTAACGGTACTTGGATTACAGTTAGCCGGTAACTGACGACTCCAACGAATAGGCAAAGGTTCTTGGCATTTAGCCAAATAGATCTGGCTATTTCTCCATTTAAATGCGGATTTGGTAAATTCCGCAGTACCACCATTGCGTTTTTTCTTGAAGTTTGGATACTTAGCACGACCTGCAAAGAAATTAGTGAAAGCTGTTTGAAGATGTCTTAATCCCTGTTGGAGTGGAACACAACTTACTTCATTGAGAAAAAATAAATCTTCTTCTTTTTTCCAACCTGTTAACATTGAAGAGGTTTCTTTGTAGGTTATTCTTTCTTGACGTTCGTACCACCCTTTGGTTCTAGCATCTAGAGCTTTGTTGTAAACAAGTCTTACACAGCCTATAGTTCTCCTCAACAGAGTTTCCTGCTCAGGTGTAGGATAAAAGCGGTATCGGTAAGCTTTTTCAGACATACTCACATTTTCAACCATTTTATGTGAGATGTCAACTGGACCCATGGACGCAATTCCTGAGGGTCAGAAGTTACCCCAGCGAGCAATCTCTCGCTGGGGCAGCCTTTATGGTTGGGAACGAAGTTACCGCAAGAATAAGGCAGCCTTTATGGTTGGTCGGTTATGGGTAAAAGGGTTAAAACTTTATGATTAAGGCTGCCTTAATAAACAGGTTTCATCTCCGGTCGGCTATGGGTAAAAGGGTTAAAACTTTGAGGCACGACCCATGGCGAATTTAATTACGGGTCAAGGGCGCCTCCATGATTAAGGCCAGAGACGAAACCTTAGGAGAGTGGAGCCTTTATGGTTAGTCGGTTATGCGTAAAAGGGTTAAAACTGTTTGATTAGCGATGCAGCGCGGTCTTGGGGGTTTCCCCCATGAGCGACTGCATCAAGACAAGGCGACCCTCTCCTTACGGTAACTTCAAACCTTATTTTAAGGTTTCGTCTCCGGGCTGTGTGCGGAACCTGCGTCCGCACTTTATAGCCCCGTCTCCCGCTAACCCTACGGGTATAACGGGAGTCTCCTTGCTCTTAAGGATGAAACTTTCTTATCGCGGTGTTAGCTACCAATACCATCCTTGGGAAGTTTCCACCACAGCAGTTGACTTTGCTGGCAAGTACCGGGGACTGAATTACCGATTGGGTAGTGCCCATCATTTAACACTTGTGCAAGACAAAGTCAACCTCAAATATCGTGGCGTTTCTTATTAACTAATATATTGGCTAAATATTAGCTCAGTATTCTAGCCTATAAACAAGCTGCCTATAAACTTATAGCCAGTGGTGGCGATATGCCCTAGGCATCTGCCCTGTAAGCAATCACTCTCTTGGTGTGCGTTCCCTACCGCTTTGAATAAGCGCGGGGTTCCACCCCATCTTTAATTTGGCTGCCTGATTGGGTGACAACCCAGCGGGATAGAGAAGTACTAGATACAGAAGTACTAAATGCACCCTGACTAATTCCCTCAGCCACTGACAGAGGACATTCTCTGTCAGTGGCTGGTTTTTTTTGTGTTGATATCAGTTTTTAAAGAAGATTTGTGATATAAATATTTATAATATTTAACATAAAGTAACAAGAGACTACCTAGAGGCAGGAAAAATTAACTATGGGACTCTTTGGCAATTTGTTCAACTCTCAGACCAAGTACGTTGATGAGGACCGCCAGGATATGGCACAGTCTATAGAAGCTAACCAGTCCAAAGAGTATTTCTTGGACACAGATCAAGCCAAAACAATGGGAAACATTGACTACATGCGCAGCAGTGTTAAGGTCAAGAAATCCTTTCCCAAGACCAAAACTGCTATTTTAAGCGGTGAAGTAGTAGAGCAGATCTCCGCTACGGATAAAGTCACCCTTTCCCAAAATGAGACACCTATGGCCACGTCTGAGCCTGCTTCCCAGTCTGGAGCGACATTAGAACAAAACGGTCAGGTAAGCTCTCAACGCCGTCGCCCTGACTCAAGCATGGATCCGTTCCTCAAAATGGCTCAGGATCTAAGAAAGGGTTAATTTACTGCTGTGTAGATTGACTGGAACTCTAAACAGCATGATCAAATCTTAACTGCACCAGTGGCAAATTTGATTTTTAGATAATCCTCTTCCATCTTGGCTCCTGAAGGTTTTAGGGCTGCTAAAGCTTGGGGGAGGACTAAATTGCGCCGATGGTTACCA
>NZ_JAAHHU010000485.1:0-3210 GCF_010672095.1 Moorena sp. SIO3I6
CTGAGCAGGGCTGACCTGAGCGGGACTGATTTGAGCGAAGCTAACCTCACCAAGGCTGACCTGAGGGAAGCTTACCTGATTAGGACTCAAGCATTAGATTGTAATTTTACTGAAGTAATCTTTACCGGAGCTTGTCTGGAAGATTGGAAAATTAATCAGGGCACGAAGCTCAAGCATGTGATTTGTGAGTATGCTTATCTAAAATATGACTATACACAAGACAAATTCATTGAACGTCGCCCTAGGAATGAAACTCAGAACTTTGCCCCAGGAGATTTTAGTTGTCTGTTTCAGAAAGCGTTGGAAACTGTTGACCTGACATTCAGTGATGGTATTGACTGGAAAGCTTTTTTGCTTTCCTTTCAACAGCTCAGGGAAGAATACGGTGAAGAATACCTATCAATCCAAGCTATCGAAAAGAAGAGCAGTGGTTCGTTTTTGATTAGAATTGAGGTGCCACTAGATGCTAGCAAGGCTGAAATTGAGCGTCAGGCAAAAACACTATATGACACTAAACTCAGTACCCTTGAAGGAATATATCGTGCAGAATTGAAAGCCTCCCATGACCAGCTAGCAAGCTCCCGTCAGCGCAGCGCAAATCTGTGGTAAATTGTTAAACAGCAAGCCAATAGACCGATTATTTAAGACTTTTCCGTACCTGTTATGTTAAATTTCGACCTAGGATGGCAAAAACTATTGCTTACCAATAGTTTTTGCAATTATTTCCCGTTAGTTTAGGACGTTGAAGTAAAAAATCAAGGTATAGCTATCTTTGAAGTTGTTTTAACTAATAGTTTGGAATAGTAAGTCCGGAAAAGCCGCTAAAATAGATGTTATTGGTCTAGTACAAATGCTCTGCATAAGTGACATGCTCCCCTTGTTTTTATTGTAATTAGCGCGGGTGGCAAACCGCTATATTTTCCTAGACAGTAACAGCTTGTATACTCTTTTAATGAATAAAGGAAATTCTAAAGGAAATACTAGTGAGATGAACAGGATACTGAGGACTACAAACATTAGCAAAACTACAACATGCCTTGGATAGTCTACTTTAATAAGTAAACCAATTAAAAATAAGTTGAGGACAATGCTAAAAATTAATACTCCTGACTTAATAAAATTATAATTGCTATGCTTAACCCGTCTAATTATTAGAATATTATTATAATAATTATGATTGTCGTCAATTATTTCCATGAGTAAATCAATCATAGATAACAGAATTTCCTGGGTATTTTTGGGACGATTTTTCCAATCCGGTTCCATTAGAAAATCTATTAAGTTCAACAGTCTTTCCGAAATATGTGTTGCTTCATTTCGCCAGAACAACTGTTGAGTTTGTAAGTCTTGTGTAAAATCACTAGGGTGTTTACCACTGAGCAACCGCACAAAGGTACGACCTAAGGAAAAAAAATCAGATTGTGGATAAGCTTCCTGTTCATTCATCATCTCTGGCGGCATATATCCTAGGGTTCCAATACTGGTATTTTGCGAAGTAATTTGTTGAATAATGTATTTTTGGGTTAGTGCTTTAACTGCGCCAAAGTCAATTAATACCAGTTGTCCATTGGGTCTGATCATGATGTTATCAGGTTTAATATCCCTATGTAAATACTTGGGATGGATTTCCTTAAGTATTACTATCAGTTGTTTTAGCCAGTCAATTGCCTGTGCTTCAGTAATTAGTTGATTGTTCTGTCGCAGCCACTCTTCCAACGTTAGTCCATCAATCTTCTCCATCACCAAGCAGTGTAAGAAGTCGTCTTGGTTATTTTTATTAGGCACAAAACGGAAGTAGCTATCTGGCTCAACTCGGGGAATTCCTGGATGAGTGAGCTGCTTCAACACTTCTACTTCTCGCTGAAACAGCTCAACGACTTTTTCTCTCATCTTTGAATTGCTATAGTAACTTAATTTCAGGACTTTCAGCACTTTCCTTTTGCCTAAGTTACTTGAGTTAATACCAAGCAAATCTTCTACCTCAAAGGTTTGACTAAAGTTACCGCTACCTAACTTTTTAATAACTTTATAACGATTGTGTATTTCCTGTCCGATCTGAATCATAGTTACTTAAATCAGCCACCCTGGTAAAAACGTTTGTTAAGATACTTTTTAATTACAGGATCTAGGGTAAAGAAGACTTCCCCCATATCCTGATAATTTTTTTCAATAAGTGAACGTTGTAACAAATTATTTAGAGATGTCTTTATTTCTGAAGTCGCTCTGTTGGGATATGAAGAAAATTGAGCTAGCAAGTATTGAGTTGAAACTGGCTCGGTAGCCATGGCTAAATAGTTCATTAGCTCTTGATCGAAATCTGATAATAGAGAAAATTGCTTGTCGAACATATTGATTAAAACATCACCAATAAATAATGAGCCTTTGAGAAAATCAGAAATTTTACCATTATGGCAGTTTTGGATTGTCCTAACCGCAATCTTTAAGGCTAAGGGATGACCTTTGTAGCTATCAATTAGTTGTCCCACTCCATGCAAAGATTTAGAAATACCGTCCTTTGACAAGAGTGCTTTAGCGTCTTCCTTTTTCAAGCCTTTGAGTTGGAATTCCCGAATTCTTCCTTCCCTGATTACTAGTTCCTTAACTTCCTGGGGAGGTTCTTGACTGGTCAACAACAAGCAGCTTTGATGGCGTTTGCCGCCAATACATTGCAGTAATTTTCTATAGTCCTGGTAGCCCTCTTTGTAAATTCCAGAGGATTCACCAGCATCCATGATCGCTTCTACTTCATCAAGCACTACCAAACAACGATGCTGGTTGAGGTAATACATTAGTCGCGATAGCAGGTTATTTAGAGTTGTTGATGAAGGGTTTTCCTGATGGTTGGACAAGAATTGGATCAGGTCACTCAGAAGTTCTTCAACAGATGGAGTATGGTTGAGGGTACGCCAAATCACATACTCAAACTGATCCTTAATCTGTTCAACTAGCCTCACTGACAAGGCAGTTTTGCCAATGCCAGTAATGCCCAAAAGAGCCACCAATGGACAGTTATCTGTGACAATCCATTGCTCTAGCTGAGCCAGTTCGTTGGTGCGTCCGTAGAAATCCGATACATAGGGTGCGTCACTTAAATCGAGTTTGAAGAGGGGACTACTCTCGGTTCGCTCAGGAATAGAGCTTGACGGTTTTGGGACTGACTCGAGAACTAGCCGAAGATTTTTTTTGGTGACACGTTGTCCTGTTAGGTCT
>NZ_JAAHHU010000486.1:0-3192 GCF_010672095.1 Moorena sp. SIO3I6
AACAAAAGCAGGAAAAGGTTGATATGTAATCCCTTTGCTCTGACACCTATGCCAGCATGATAGTAACGGACATTGCCTCAAATCAAGAAATTTCCAGTTGGAATCGGCAAACCTATCAACGTTTGAAACTCCCTTTGAGTATTGGTCTGCGCCGCCAGCTTTTTTTGGCAGTGTGTGATGACCTGAATCTGCGCAACCAGCTAGCAGATCAATTATACCGGGAGTTAGGCTTATGTGCAGCAAACGGGTCAAGGAACCACCAAGGTTACCCAAAGTTGGTCAGCTTGAATTTAAATCTGAGCGAGCCTAATCCCCTAGCTCAGATTAATCAATGGTTAACCGACCATCAGGAATCTTATACTTCTGAAAGTATACCGGGATTTCAGATTCTGGGTATAGAAAACTTAACACGGCAACCCGCAGCACTGCAACGATTGTTTCTTAGGCATTTACAGGCAATTGGGCATAATCTCAGCTACTGGGAACTGACTTTCTTGCTCTGGTTGCCACGACCTTGGTTTTATTCCATTCAGCAGTCCGTACCAGAATTTTGGCAACAGCACACTGGTTTCTTTGAGTTTGAAGGAGAACCAACACCCCTATCCCAAGGGGTGGCTGATACACCACAAGCTTCCTACACATTACCCCCTTCAACAACAGTAATCGATCCTGGTCAGGAAGATGTGGAGACACTACCAGGGCAAGAGGAGGTGTTGACAGTTGAAAGTTTTAATGTTGAAACACCACAAGATAACTTTCAACCAAACAACGTGCCACCTACAACTGAAACTGAAACACCACAAGATAACTTTCAACTAAACAACCTGCCACCGGCAACTGAAACTGAAACTGAAACTGAAACACCACAAGATAACTGCGAACTAAACCACCTGCCACCTGGAACTCAAAAACCATCTACAGGCCAAACCTATCTTGAATTGGGCAATCATTATCGCTACCTGATTGAACAGGGAGATGCCTCTGAGGAAAACTTAGTGATCGCAATCCAGGCTTATGAGCAGGCGCTGCAATGGTCAAAATTCAAACCTATAGAAGAATCCGCTATCCTCAATGATGTGGGAAATTTCTACTGGATGCTATCTCGTTGTCCGAACAATGACAACCTGATGGTCTCTTATTTAGAGCAAGGGATTAAATGCTATCAAATAGCACTAACTGACTTTTTAGCGGAACAATCTCCGGAAATTTTTAGCATGATACAGAATAATTTGGGAACAGCTTATGGAGAGTTAGGCCACTACCAAGACTTAGCTAAAAATCTGGAAAATTCTATTCGCGCCTATGAAGAAGCTTTGCGCTATAGCGGTGCTGATCATGACATGGTTAAATATGCTTCAACCCAGAACAACTTAGGAACGGCTTACTGGAATCTAGCGCAACATCAATCACCAGTGCCTAATTTAAAGAAAGCGATCGCAGCCTACCAAGAAGCCATCTGTGATCATGACACCACAGCCAATCCTCAAAATTGGGCAATGATTCAAAATAACTTGGGTACGGCTTACTGGAGTCTTGCCCAGCACGAACAACCAACAGTCTGGTTGAAGCTAGGGATATTTGCTTATAAAGATGCTCTCAAATACCGGAAACCAGAGGTTGACCCAGCTGGCTATGCTGCAACCCAGAATAACCTGGGTACCGCCTACTGGCACTTAGCCGACCAGTTAAAGGAGGAATATGGGGCACAAGCAGAATACTTTAAGCAATGTATAAGGGCTTATGAAAATGCTCTTGCGATCGCAGGACATCAACCACACCCGTCTGACCAAGTCCTTAACCAGAATAGATCGCCTATACCAGTTAACTTTGATATTATAGCTACCTACAACAACTTGGGGCTAGTGCATTTCCAGCTAGCCACACAGCCACAATTTTCCTTAACCAAAGGGTCTAAGTTAACTCATTTAGAAGCTGCCCTACACCAACATGTGCAAGCTTGTATGGGTACAGTTGATCAACCCGAAACCTACCAAATTTCTCTGAACTACCTGATCCACACTATTCGGGCATTCTCTCGGGAAAATGGTCCTGCGGGACAAAGCCTTGCCCTTTCCAAAGTTCCCGGTCAGCTATTACCAGAAATTTTGCCTCGCCTATGAGCTTAAGAATTTATAGCAATTCTCAGCAACCTTTGAGCGACATTGCTTATGCTTTTAATGCAAAAGTAACCCACCCCTAACCCCTCCCAGTAGGGGAAATATAAAAGGGAATAAGAAAGATGATTTTAAGGGAATCACCGTCAAAAAAGACTGTACCTCATAAGTGCGATTAACGCTATAAATTACCAATTAGTAATTACCAATTACCAAATTTATCATAACTCTAAAAAGGTAGTTCACCATTTTCATCATATTCTAACTCTTGCGGCCTATTCTGAATCTTGATATAAAACGGTCTTGGATCAGGTTGATTTTCGGCTACTGATGATTGGGGTTGCTCTTGGTCAAAGCTACCCTGAGTATCATTGACAAACGACTCTACTGATGGCTCTTTGGCCATGACTTCATTATTACTCATATCATCATTTAAATCAATAATTTCTCCGCCAAAACAATCTTTAATTTTCCCTAAAGCTTGCTCTATTTGATCAGCATCCCAGTCTAAGTCAGAGAAATCATACGGTGGCCTGGATAATGCTGGCCTGGATAATACTGGGCTGGATAATACAGTGTCCACTGCTTCAGATGTTTCAGAATTGCTAGGAGGGGCAAGGTTTTGTGGCTGGGATGGTTGGGGGGAGGGGTTTACTGCTGGCTTTGAAGAGTCACTGGTGCTAGGTGGCACAACTAGTTTGGCCTCCGTTGAATCCCCCTTTGAATCCCCCTTGCTGCTTGAAGATTCCTGTGGTGCTTCTGGGGTAGTGATTGGTGGAGGTAATTTCGGAGTTGGTACTGCTGGTAGGGTCACTCTTGATTGAGGAGCGGTCTGGGTGGGGAGTGCTCCTACTAGTTGAAAATTAACTTTCACATGACCTGGATGGACTTTGGCAAATGCCTTTTGAATTTGGGGCAACATTCCTTGTATGAGCTTTTGTACACCCTTCTTTTTGATGCCAATAGATGCCTCTCGGCCATTGAAAGCTAATAAACAGCCGTTGCTACGCAGTATTTCTCTAGAGCCATCCAGTTCAATATTATGAATGACCTGTTGCCAAACCTGCTCGATTTCGTA
>NZ_JAAHHU010000487.1:0-3182 GCF_010672095.1 Moorena sp. SIO3I6
TGCCCAGAAGACATAAAAGTAATTATAGAATCAAAATTTCTAAAGAATTTAACTATTCTCAATCTATCGAAAAATCCACTTGGCGATGCTTTTTATGATCTTGTTAAATCCAAATTGGTTAGAAATTTAGAATCCCTACATCTCGACTCGTGTGGTATTGACGATACCAAAATAGAATATGCTTCCAAAGAAAAAATTAGTTTACAGTTAAAAGAGCTTTCTTTGAGTTCTAACCAAATCCGTAAAAAAGGAGCCAGACTTCTACCCGACATTTTGGAAGATGATAGCCTTAAGAAGCTTAATCTTTGGTGAAATAAAATTCTGTACGAGGGAGTGGCGGCGCTCTCTACCTCTTCCAAGCTAAATAAATTGACATACTTAAATCTTACCTTAACCCAGGCTGAAGATCAAGGAATATCAACGCTAGCAGCATCAAGTTTTATGCAAAATCTTGAGACACTCGTATTAGATCATGCGTACATATCAAATCATGGAGCTTTTGCTATTGCTAATTCTCCTAACCTGCAAAGGCTCATTCGCCTTGAACTTTATGACAATATGATTGAAAACCAGGGTGCATTTGCAATAGTTTCGTCAACTAATCTTTCCTCATTAAAAGAACTTATGTTAGCCGAAAACCCCATTGGCGATAAGGGCGCTATTGATATCGCTAACTGTCCAAATGTAGCTCGTCTTAGATATTTAGGTATTGAAGATGAAAGCATTGGAGAAGAGGGTAGACAAGCACTGCATTATTCTCCTTATTTGCAGGGTGTAGATTTGTTTCTTGCGTAAGCTGTTTCTCTTTACAGGACAAAAAAATTAAAACAAAATAGCTGTTTAGTCTGAAAACCTTACTTAGCAAATTTATATAATAGCTAACAATTATATCCAGTTATGCAAGATACATTTTCTAACGAACAACTCCAACAAACCCTCCGCAAGCACCTCGAAACCTGGGCAAAAGAAAACCTACCTGAATTTGACGAACTCAGTGAGGATATTTCACCTGAAACTCTGGAAGAAATCACCAAATATCTTGAGAAACTAGCAGAAACAGAATTCAATAGCATTACCCAAGATGCCACAGGCGAATTCATTAATGCTATTGAAACCACCTTCCAAGAATGGGCAAAAATTGCTCGTGAAGAACTTGAATCAGACGGTGTCAGTAACCATATTTATACAACTGTAATCGACTTCTTCAAAGCAGAAGAATGGCCTTTCCTAGAAGAAGAGAATGAATCTATTCTGTACATGAACTTTAAAGGCGAAAATGGTGAGTGGTCTTGCCTTGCTAAAGTCAAAGAAGAAGAAAATCAGTTTATCTTTTACTCCCTCCATCCCGAACCAGTTCCCGAAGAGAAACGCCAAGCGATCGCCGAATTTATTACCCGTGCTAACTACGGTACAATTCTTGGTAATTTTGAACTAGACTTCGATCATGGCGAAATCCGCTACAAAACCAGCATAGATGTAGAAGGCGACAGCCTTAGTTTTGCCTTAATCAAACAGATGGTTTACGCCAACGTGATGATGATGGATGAATATTTACCCGGAATTATGGCAGTCATTGAAGGAGAGGTGGAGGTGAAAGAAGCGATTTTACAGATTGAGAATTAAGACTAATTTACCTAACCATCACTCATCAACCAAAGCAAACGCTATGCAATCGCATAGCCAGTATGATGAAAAGCAATAACAATCCTATCCTTCGGTACTCCTGTGGCAACCAATTCATCCGTGATACCATCTTCAATACCCTTGTAGTGAATCCAGATTTTACCATCGCGGATTGAACCATGAACAATTGTAGCATTACAATCCTGTTGAGGAGGTAATCATCCAATGGAAAAACTAGAAAAGTACCGATTAATCATCCGCCAGGTATTAACTAATCATGCCACCTTAGAAGCAAATAATCCAAATTCAGAGATTGAGTGTCAACTTATTTTTGACACAGAACATGACCATTATCAACTTTTAGATATCGGCTGGGATGGACTCAAACGAGTTTACAACTGTTTCATCCATTTAGATATCAAAGATGGCAACGTTTGGATTCAGCGAAATATGACAGAAGCTGATTTGGCGCAAGATTTGCTGGAAATGGGTATACCAAAAGAAGACATTATTCTCGGTTTACATCCCAGTTATAAACGTCCTTACACAGGCTACGGAGTGGCTTAGTAGTGGATTGGTTTAAAAAATAAGACCCAACAAAACATCACTCATAATGATACCGACAAGCCAGAAAATCAATCTGACTACTTCCCACCCGATCAACCAGCCGATGTTCCAAATCAATGCGCCGTGACCAAATATCTGCATCCATATACTTTAATGGTTCTGGTTTACCAATGCCCTCAAATGGATTGTCCATTACAGCAGTAACCAAATCCAAAATTTTCGACGCCACTTTAAAATCATGCTTGAACCACCAAGCCAAATCTTCCTTAAACCTAGAACTAAAACCAGGACTGCGATTTACCACAACTGGCTTTACTTGATCGGATTCAGCCTTTTTCTTCTTCTTCTTGCTCAATTCCCAACTCAGAGTAAAGTTCTTCAATGGTTTGAGGTTTTATTTTTCCAGTCTTAGACTCCTCAATGGCATCCAACAGGCGAATTGCATTGGTAGGGGTTCTTAAGAGATAAACCGTCTCTACTAAACTCCTCAAATCCGATTCTGTAATTAAAGCAACATTCTCACCATCATGACGATTGATGATATATACCTGATTATTTTGTGAAACTATATCCAACAACTTAAAGAAGTTATTTTTAGCATCATTTGGAGATGTAATCTCGTAATAAAACATCAGTTTATGTACAGATTTAGGTAAATATATTATATCACTTATACCAAATCAAGCAACGTAAGCATTCAGCCATCAGCCGTCAGCCGTCAGCCGTCAGCTTATTGTATTCAAAAGCTGATAGCTGATAGCTGATAGCTGAAGACTTACCTAGCAACAGATGCTTTCCTTGAAACCAAAACCTGATCTGACTTTATGAATTGTAAATTGTTATGAGTAATCATACTGAAAATTTCCCTTTAGACAAAGAGTTAACCTTAAGCGACTCCTGCAATCCCTTAACCATTTCCACAACTTCAGGTGCGACAATCAAGCGAATTTAATTCTTAATGGTAAGAGCGCACCTACCTATCCCTCAGCAAA
>NZ_JAAHHU010000488.1:0-3180 GCF_010672095.1 Moorena sp. SIO3I6
GGTAAGGATTGATTTTAATATTGGTAAATTGGTAGAATTGGGTGGGGATTAAATAGCGTTCGGCTTAAGATTCGCCCTATCAAAAAAGTTAAGCAATCAACATATGTTACCAAGTAACAGCACTTCGGAGAGGTAATTTACCCTCAATCATCCCACTATCGGTATCATCGGTTGCGGCAATATTGGAGGGCGACAAGCCGCTAATTTTCTAGCCCATGGCTACTCGGTCTATGTCTACGACATCAATGCACATGCCATGGCTCAGTTGCAGTCCCTAGGTGCGTGTATTGTCCAGAGTTGTGCTGAAGTTGCGACTTATTCGGAAATAATTTTTACCGCCCTACCTACTCCAGCCGATGTGATCACAGCCGTGCTAGAGAGTCCGCAGAATCTCTCTGAAGGATTGCGCTCCGGCAGTGTCTACATAGACCTTACTACCAACTCTCCCGAAACCATACTCAGACTTCATCAAGCCATGGAGCAACTGGGGGTTGAAATGTTAGATGCCCCCTTTAATGATTGCCCTGTAGGTGCCGAAAGCAAAGGTGATATGGGTTTAGCAATTATGGCCAGTGGCTCAAAAGTAACCTTCGAGCGAGTGCAGCCTATCCTGGAACTCATGGCTGATCGAGTTCTCTACTGTGGAGAGATTACTACGGGGACTAAATGCAAACTCATCCACAACGCAGTCAATGCGGTTGCAGTCCAAGCCGTGAGTGAAGGAATTACTTTAGGTTTAGCCCAAGGGATACCCCTAGAAATTATTTGGGATTCCCTGCGGTTTGGATCCTTTGGTCAGAATGCTGGGGACATTCACGGTTTACCCCACTATTGGTTTTCCCGGCGCTGTGATGACAGCTCTAAGCACCCAGCCTTTACGGTTAAACTACTGCATAAAGATTTGCGGATTGCTCTAGGCATGGCTAATCAGAGTAATATCTCTGTTAACCACTTAAGCTTGACAGTCAAAGACTATGAAGAAGCAGAGCAACGGGGTTGGTCTAACTACGCTACCACCAAAGTCCGCTGCCTGCAAGAAGAACGAGCTGGAGTGATCGCTAAAGGTGCTCTACCTGTAATCTCCAGTGACACCCAACCGCAACCCCAGTCTAACCCCACGGGGACAGAGGATTCTCCGATCAAAAAAGGGATATTCTCTGTGTTTGCTGTGTTAGTCCTAGTGCTAGGGAGCAACCTTTTTCAATTAGGATTACACTGGCTATTGCGCAGCCCAAATTAATAGTAATTATTTCAATAATAATTAAAAATATAACAATATAGCAAGCTTGATAAGCATCTGTAAATGCTAGCTATAGCTCTATTGCTATTGCCGCTATGACGCATTTATATACTCACCAAAGGGCAAATTTTACCGATTTCTATAACTGAGTGCTTTTTAGTAATTGCTCTAGGCTTCTTTAGTCAGATACTAGGTATATGACTTTAGACTTATTGCCTTAAACAGTTATCTGCTGGGTTTGCTAGCCTACTACTTTTGCTTATTCCAGCTCTTAGGGTTATGGGTATAAGATTGGGTGATATTATCATAAAATATTAGACTTTGGTAAGTTTTTTAGTAATTTTATGCACAATGTATTTGCCACTCTCTAGTAGATCTGCGATCAAATCTGCAGTTTATGATTCTAGTTGATTTAGTCTTAATTATTCAATTAAATCTAATTTTTTAGTATAAACATAGCTAAGTTAAATTTAGGTTATCAATGATATAATATTTTATTTTAAAAATATCAACATTTTAGAATCATTTTTTTCTATTATTTGAGCGATAAAGTAGTAATTTAATATAAAATATATAGTGTAAAAATTTAGTTTTACTTTAATTTTTTACTAAAAGGTAAAAACAACCTAAATAGGGGGTAAAAAATGAACACAATTACACCACTAGATGTCCCTTATGCTATCAAAAAACGACGCTCGATCAGAGTTTTTAAGCCTGACCCGATCGAGCCCGCACTAATAGAGCAGCTTATTAATCTTACAGTTGCTGCTCCTAGTGCTTCCAATGTACAACCATGGCGAATTGTTGTAGTCCAAAATCCGGACAAAAAAGCAGCATTGGCGAAAGCTTATCCTGATGCAGATGACGTTACTGAATTTAATCCTAAGCTTTACAGCCGTCAAGAAATTATTGCTAGTGCGCCAATAAGCTTTGTTTTTACTGCAGATATCAACAGCTGGAAAAAAGCACCAGACATTTTAGAGGAAGCCAAGGATAATGGGACATACTCTGAGCAGTTGGTAGAGTACATGCTGGAAAAAGGTATCCCTGCATTAGTGGAACAACTAGGAGATAAAGCTCGGGAATGGGCAGTTCAAGATACCATGGTGGCAGCGACCCATTTAGTTCTGGCAGCAGAAAGTTTAGGTTTGTCAACCTGTATGATCAATCACCCTTTAGAGGACAAAGTCAAAGAGGTGATTGGAGTTAACAATATGCCTGACATCGCTATCGTTGTGCTTGTGGCTGTAGGTTATGCAGCAGAATCAAGAAAAAATATAGGCCGTTTACCCTTGTCAAGCAATGTGTTTCTAGATACGTTTGGTAACCCAATCCTGTAAAATTACACCACAATTTCCTAAAAACGTCTAACTCTAATAAAAATAGACGTTTTTACTGGGTGCATCTAAACCTTTTAAATCTATAACTCACAGAACAGGAGGTAACAATAGTTGTCTTTTAGCCTTCAATAGTTGTCTGTTTGGCACAGTGACATTTCTAAAATTGAGTATTAACTAGTTTGCCGACTAATTAATATAGCTAATTTAGCATAGTCGGTGAGTGATTTTATTGACTTTACTATTTCTTTAATTTACTCCCAAAAACCATATCAAAAATAAATCCTATTTTCACGCTTTACTAAACATTTTATAGGTATAGGTGTTATGGTTAATTCTATTAACTATATTCCTTTGAACAATAAATAATAACATGACTGCTCAAGGTAAATTATCACGAATACAGTACCTCTCTTCATTTCATATAGATTCCTTGGCGGCCTTAATAGGTAGCCTAATCTGTCTTTCTTTATCACAAATTTTTATCCGTTTGAGTGAAGTGGAAATAGGACCAAATGCTACGGCATTTAATCGTTTTTGGATTGCGGCTGTTGCCTTTGGACTACTGAATAGCTGGTTAAATGGGGGTCACCAAAAGCAGGA
>NZ_JAAHHU010000489.1:0-3178 GCF_010672095.1 Moorena sp. SIO3I6
GGATATATTGGGAATTTTGGCACTCAACAGTAGTCCGCCAAAGAGCACCACTGAAGTTGCGATCGCAATCTCTGGTATTGGCAAGTCCATTCCCAGCAAGTGAATACCTGTCCCGACTAGGGTGGTGAGGACAAAAGCACCGGGAATCAGGAAACCACTGGTAAATCCGGCTGCAATTAAGCCAACAGCAATCACAAAGGCGAGATGATCGAAACCAATCACGGGATGACCTAATCCAGACAAAAATCCTGTGATGAAATTATCAGGTGTCTCGCCACCAAAGGGATGGTGAGCCAGGGCTTGTTGTGCTGTACTTAAAATCCCGATCCATACCAACAGAGCTATAGCATTAAAGCCAAGTCTCTGGTTTTGATAACGGGAGGTATAAGACCGATTGTTCGCGGAAAATTTGTTCTTAGACATCTGGTAAATGCTGGTCAATGACTGATCAAAAAATTGGCACAGTTTAGTGTTAATTACATTGACAGACTAGGCTTTCTAAGACTATCTTGAAAAAGTATAAAGTAGTCTTGTAGCACATTTAAACTGAGCTGATAGCTTATAGCTTATAGCTTATAGCTTATAGCTTATAGCTTACGATAAAACTTACAGATCAAACCTATTAAATACTTTTTACTCAACCACTAGTTTTCAAAAAGAGCATCACAAACGTTACTAGTAACTGTGGTTGCCTACTCACTAATTTTGGAAATGCTACATCAGACATCATCTGTACCTCGCAGACGGATTTAACAACTGAAACCATTGGCGGGCATTCTGACTTAGAGGTCACAGACCTCATCACAGCTGCGGGACAGCGCCGGACTTGCACCGGACTTTCCCCGTTACCTCTGGTGAGTGTTCTTCACCAGAACCGATGGAACTTCAGGTAGTTTAGCACAATCTGACCTATATTATTTGTTAAATATTAATTAAGATATTAATTACGATTAATTAATCGTAATTAATTAAAGCGGTTTTTAGTTTAATGAGGTACATAGGAGTTTTTACCTATTCCCTATTCCCTATTCCCTATTCCCTATTCCCTATTCCCTGTTCCCTGTTCCCTGTTCTTACGATCTTGGGTTATCCCTTTCCTCAACACTAGGGAACTGGCCTACTGCTGGGAGAGGGGTAGCATGGTCATCGGGAACGATTTTTGAACCAAATATTTTAGCGTAAACTTGGGTAAATTCAGCTCCTAAAAAGATAATTTGAGAGGAATAGTATACCCAAGCCAATAAAACCACCAGTGAGCCAGCAGCACCGTAACTTGAGGAAAAACTGCTTCTGCCGAGATACCATGACAATAGCCATTTACCCAAGTTAAACAGTAAGGTAGTGATAATTGCTCCAACCCAGACATCCTTCCAGGCAATTTTCACATCTGGCAAGTACTTGTAAACCAGAGCAAACATCAGGCTAAGGATACCAAAGGACACCAGCAAGTCCAGAATTGTCCAGACAAAGTTAAGTTGGTAGAGCCAGAGTAAACCCAGTTCCTTGAGGAATTCGCTCTCATAAGACTCCAAAGCTGATAAGACAGTACTGAGCACAGCGGACAATAGCAGAAAAAGTCCCACACCCAGCACGGTCAGAAACGAAAGAATCCGTTTTTTCAAAATCCCCCAGATGCCCCGTCCGGGTTTCAGCTTCACATCCCAAATCGTATTCAAGGCATCTTGGAGCTCGCCAAATACCCCAGATGCACCGAACAACAGCACCACAATACTAATCAAGGAAGCCAACCCCCCACTAGCATCAGGCTGATGGGCATTAGTAATCGCTGTCTGAATAAACTGTGCCCCCTGTTCCCCAACCAATCCTTGGATTTGCCCTACAATCTCGCCCTTAGCCGCCTCTTCCCCAAAAATAGACCCCACAATTGCGATCGCAATTATTAACACTGGCGCTAGGGAAAAAATCATGTAATAGGATAATGCTGCTGCTAGTCTAGATGCGTTATCGTCCTTCCATTCTTTAAATGTTTCCTTAAGCAGTCCTAAAATAGCCTTGGGATTCATCACCATAACTCCTGGACACGGGTTAATCGGCATTCTTCCAGTTGGAAATACCTGACAATGCCTGAGAATATTGTAGATTGACAATTGCGCGAACGAGATTTATTTTAAGCATGATAGCTGACAGCTAGTGGGGTAAGGTAATTGCAGGAAAAGCAATAGCATCTGACGTTACCCATGATTGAAAACCCGTTTGTAAGGAACTTCGTCTCCTCCTTATCCAAAGGTGGCAAACTACCAATTAGCTTTGTAATTCATTTGGAAGATGGGTCACTCACCACTATTGGAGAAGAGAAACCGATCTTGGATATATACATCAAAAATCCAGCTGGTCGAAAAGCTCTAATGTCTTTAGACCAATTACTGATAGTGGAAGCTTACATCAAGGGTGATATTGATTTCGAAGGGGACTTAATCAAGGCCATGTCCTTCCAGCAGCTGTTATCCGATCAGCATATTTTGCTAAAGATAGGTCGGCGACTCAAGCCCATCTTACTTGGGCGGGAAAAATGCAATCCAGATTGGATCTCGAAGCATTATGACTCCCATAATATCCAATTGTTCGCTATGGATACCGATTACAATACTTATACTCCTGGGATATATGAGAAAGATGAGGATAGCCTAGAGGTTGGAGCTGAACGCAAGTTAGACTTTGCCTTTCAATCTCTTAATCTCAAACCGAATGATTCGGTACTGGATATTGGCTCTGGCTGGGGCGGTTTCGTGCGTTTTGCCGCACGCCGAAATATCCGTGTGACTGGAATTACCTTATCCAACCACCAAAAACAGTATGTAGAAGATTTAATTGAAAAAAATAACTTTGATGCAGAGGTCAAGTATCAAGACTTTTTCTCTTTCCAACCCAGCCAGAAATATGATGGCATAGTAATGATGGGGGTAATCGAAGATTTGTCAGATTATCCTCGAGTAATGGAGCGTCTCTTGAACTACCTTAAACCTGGCGGACGAGTATATCTCGACTTTGCCTCACACAAAGAGTCATTTGGCACGCACAGTTTTATTACCAAGTATATCTGGCCAGGAACCTTTCGGATGGTGTATATGCCGGAATTTATCGATGCTGTTAAAGAATCACCATTTGAGATCCAAGCCATCTATAACGACCGTCGCAACTATTATCTTTGGGCTAAGGG